>QMQQ01000001.1 GCA_003648985.1 Candidatus Woesearchaeota archaeon
AGTTCTTTACAGAAGAATAAAAGAAATAAAAAACCCTTTTTTTATTTGTGTAGTTTTCGGCTCTTATGCTAAAGGAACGGCAAGAAAAGGTTCTGACTTAGATTTGTGCGTGATTACAAATGAAGAAAAAGTTGATAGGGAAATTAACACAATCTTAGATATAACACCATTTGAGATCCACTATCTCAAGTTTAGTTCTGATGAATTTATTAAAATGCTAAAAACAACAGAGTTTAATGTAGGAAAAGGGATAGTTAAAAATAAGATTATATTAAAAGGAATAGAAGAGTTTTATGAGTTGATAAACTATGTTAAGTAAAAAGAGGATAAAAGAAGCTGAAAGAAATTTTAAGAGCTACTTAACAGAAGGATTGATAAAGAAGAAGAAATGTCTTTCAATATGGAATGCATGAAGAAATAAAAGAATCAAAAGCCAAAACTCTTTTAAAAGAGCAATAGAATTTTGCAATGAGATTATGAAACTATTAGAATAGGTTATTAAATTTTATCTATATAACGAAAAGTATTAAAAATGCGACGATAAGAAATATACAGGTTGCTATTGCGGTAAGGTTTGATGCGTATTCTGCATCCCAATTAAATTCTATTGCTAGTGATGTGTTAATTAATGCTGGAGGTGTTGAAGCAAGTAAAAGAAAAATGGCTTTTTCAAGAATGCTAAATTGAGTGAACTGCAAAAAGAAAAAAGCAATAATTGGTGAAAACAGAAATTTGAACAAAAGTCCTGTCAAAATAGTTCTATTTATTTTTTTGAATGATAAGGTTAGACCTATAAGGAATACAGCAAGATATACGGCTGTTTCTGAAAATATATACAAAGACTTCGGAATTTGAAATGCTTGCACAAAATGAAATCTTGAAAGCAGAAGGGCTATGGAAAATGAGTATACTAGCGGGGTTTTTATGACTTTCAGAATGGCGAACTTCTTTGTGCTTAAAAAGCAGTTTGCAAGAAAAACACCCAATGAATAATGGATTATTCCACCGATAACTGCAGTTAGAGAAGCTATTGCCAAACCTTTTGATCCAAAGAATAAATAAGCAAACGGAATTCCTATATAACCTGTATTTCCATAAACAGAGCAGATGAAAAGAGATGCGCGGATTTTGTTTTCTGCATTATGTTTCTTTGATATTAGTATAAAAGTAAAAAGGCTAAGAATAGTAAAAAAGCATATAATAAAAATCGCGTATCCTGTAAGTTTAATTTCTTTGTGTTTTAGTAAGGACAGAAATATAAACAACGGAAGTCCAAAATAGATTAGATATTTAGTAAGAAAAGTTTTCAGTTTATCTTTATGCGCTCTATTTGGGTAAATCCTTTCTAGCAGAATCCCGATCAGGATTGCTAAAGCAAGGAAGATAAGCGTTATTGTTTTATCCATTTGTTTCCTGTCTCTTTCTTTCTTTAAAAAATGTTGCTGTAGCGCTGAGAACAAATGAAAATCTTTTTATAAAAAGAACATACTCTGATTATTATGTTTGAAAATATAGATTTAAAAGACGGTTTAGAAAAAATCATTGAGCTATTTGGAGTACGTTTGCCAGAACGTGTTAATAAGCTAAATGACGAGGACTTTGATGTTGTTCTTGAAGAAAAAGAGGGATTGCTTATTGCAAGATTAAATTATTTTGGATTTATTGGACGTGTCTTGAAACGCGGTAATAAAAACAGATATGCTGTTCAAAGAATAGAAGGACCAAATCTTCGTTATCTTGTAGGTAAACGGGAGGGACTTTTAATTAACGAAGGAAATAGAACAAAAGAAGAAGCTGAAAAAACCAAGCTAATTCTTAAAAAAGGATTGTTTTATGGTTGTAAAGATTTTACAGATAAAATAAGAAAAGCAGTGGATCTATGCTATAGAGGATCACTTCATCCACAATCACTTGTCTGGCTTGTTGATAGATTAGTGACGGGAAATGGCTTTTTTTCTTTGGAAAAGCAAGATACAGAATTAAAGCCCGCTTCCAGAGTAGAGATTAATTTTGGAGAAAAAGGTAGATATGAGTTTGAAATCTATGTATCTTACAATGCAGATCCTCCTTTTTATAAAGTTGAATATTCATTGAATGCTGGAACTGGCAGAGAACAGAAAAAAGAGTTTTTCTGGCCTTGGCGCTTTATTAAGCAGCAATCAGATGGATGTTGATTTTTCTCTTTTTAAAATAGGTTCCTTTTATATTCCAGTGTTTTTCTTCTCTTTTGTTAATAGGATGTACTTCTGGTCCTCTTACAATAATGAAGAGTCCTTTTGTGAAATATTTCGATAATGCATTTCGTATTATTTTTATTAGTTTTCTGCATTCTCTCTCTTTTAATCTTATTTCTCTTTTTCCAGATTCAAAAATCGCAGCAAGTTTTGGAAATTCATTTCTGAAAGATTCCATATCAGAAAGCATGGCCTCAGCAGAAACGATTCGTTTGATCCGCTTTGTTTTTTCTATTGCTTCTTTTATCGTTGAAATGATTTTAATTATCAAATCCCTGTATTCATACAATTCTTTTACTCTTTCCCATGCATTAGACCGCTCTATGTCCTTTAATTCGTCCTGCAACAATTTAAAATCTAAAGAATAGATTTTCTTTATCTCTTCAAGAACTGATATAAACCCGCGATGTTTTTCTGCTAAAAGAATTTTTTCTTCTTTCGAAATCGCTTTAGAAAGTTTTCTTGATATTTTTCTTATTTTCAGTGAAATCCGCTCTATTTCCGAGAGTGCTTTTGATGTTGCAGATGAAAGTCTGATTTTTCCTTTTGTAAGTTTCTTAGAATAGCGAAGTATCAATTGGGGACTTATTGTTTTGTACTCCTCTATATATTTATCTGTCAAAATTAAAAGCGCTCTAAAATAATCTAAAAGTTCTGAGAAATATGCAACAATCTTATCGATCTTATTAATCATTTTTTTGCGTAGAAGTAGAAAATCATAAACATTTTTAAATGTTCTTCAAATAGTTGCACTATGGTGCTTGATAAACTAGGTGAGGGGCTAAAAGCAACGCTTAGAAAGATCGCAAAGGCATTTAAAGTAGATGATACTCTTATAAATGAACTCGTGCGCGACATTCAGAGAGCACTGATTCAAGCAGATGCAAATGTTAAGCTGGTTTTTGAATTAAGCGAAAAGATAAAGCAGAGAGCTTTGAAAGAAAAACCTCCTACTGGTTTAACAAAAAAAGAACATTTGATAAACATCGTATATGAAGAATTAACAAATTTTCTTGGAAAAGAGTCTAAAGAGATCAAGATTACTGAAAAGCCTTTTAAGATTATGCTGGTTGGTCTGTTTGGTAGCGGTAAAACGACGACTATTGCAAAGCTGTCTAAGTACTTTATGAAAAGAGGCTACAAAGTCGCAACTCTTGGCTTAGATGTGCATAGACCTGCAGCACCAGAGCAATTAGAACAGCTGAGCAAACAGATTAATGTAAAATGCTTTATTGATAAAGAAGAGAAAGACCCAATAAAGATATATAAAAAATTTGAAAATGAGCTTAACCAGTTTGATATTGTGATTATAGACACTGCAGGGAGAGATAAGCTTTCTGCTGATTTAATGAAAGAAATAAAAAATCTTTATGATGTTGTAAAGCCGCATGAGGTTTTTCTTGTTATTGCTGCTGATATTGGCCAAGCAGCTTATGAACAGGCAAAAGCATTTCACGAACAAACTCCTTTGACTGGCGTCATTGTAACGAGGCTTGATGGCACTGCAAAAGGTGGCGGTGCTTTAACTGCTTGTGCAGCTACAGGAGCAAAGATTGTTTTCATTGGAACTGGAGAAAAAATCGATGATATTGAATTATTTAATCCAAAAGGTTTTGTTGGTAGATTGCTTGGAATGGGCGACATTGAAGCATTGCTTGAAAAGGCTAAGGAAGCAATAAGCGAAGAAAAAGCAAAAAATCTCGGCGAAAAGTTGTTGAGCGGAGAATTCAGTTTAAAGGATTTGTATGACCAAATGATGGCTCTAAGAAAGATGGGTCCATTAACAAAGCTTATTCAAATGATTCCTGGTTTCGGGCAATTACAGTTGCCAAAAGAACTGATTCAAGTGCAGGAAGAAAAACTGAAGAAATGGAAGATCGCAATGGATAGTATGACAAAAGAGGAACTCGAGAATCCTGAGGTTATCGATCAAAGCAGAATTAAGAGGATAAGCAGAGGAAGCGGGATTGATGAGAAAGATATAAGAGAATTGATTAAACATTACAAACTTGCCAAAAAATTGATGAAACGATTCAAAGGTAAAGAAGGAATGAAAAAATTAATGAAGCGCTTTGGTGGAAAACTTCCTCCTGGATTTGGATTTTAGAATTTCTCTATTTCTCTTTGAGAATTATTATGTTTCCCCTTCCTTTCTTGATTTTTTGAACAAGTCCTTTATGCTCCATTTCAGTTATTAGCAAACTCGCTTTTGCTTCAGAAAGAAAAAGATGTTGCCTTATTGTTTTTTGTGTTGTCCTTCCACCTTCTTTTTTAATAAACTCAATCACTTTTTCTATGTCGGTTTTTTCGAATGGTTTTCTCTTCTTTTTCTTTTTGTAAAAAATGATAAGCGCTACCAATAGGACGCATGCAACACATGCTATTACGAGAACGATTGGAATGATGTTTGTTTTCTTTCCAATGATTTCGCTGACGTCTATTTCTTCTTCAAGGATTTCTTCTTCTGGGATGAGATTGGGAAAAAGAATAAGATCGATATTGTAGGTTCCTGAATATTCAATTTCAATCGTTTCAATGGTATACGCTTCAGTTATATTGTATGATACAACCTTTGCTTCAATTTTATACGAACCTAAAGGAAGCTCAAATGAATATTCTCCGTTAACTGCAACAATGGTTTGCTTTGGCGTTGAATTTACTGTAACTATCGCATTCTTTACTTTGTTCAGCTCGAGATCATAAATAGTTCCTTTTATAATAGCTGTGCTTGGTTCGTTTTGTTGAGCGTGGCTCAATAATGGCATGCATCCAACAAGAATTAAAATAAAAGCAAAAATAAGCATGAACTTCCATTTGTTAAAATTTAAGTTTCCTAAAGCTTTACGCTGGAAAATTTTAATGATTTGGATCACTTTTCAAAAGCATTGGAAAGTATATTTATAAATAAATCGTTCTATTTTGGCTTTAAGAAAAAGGTGAATAAAATGAAAAAAATATTTGCTGTGTTTGTTGGGCTTTTGTTTTTGTTTAGTGTGATAAGTGTAGCAGAGGGTAAGAATGTTGTTGAAGGTAATAAAGGAGTGGATTCTGCACAATCAGCAGTAAATGCTGGCGCAGCAGAAGAGTCACCATCACCAGAAACTCCTGAGAAACTTCCTGCAAAGGTTAAAATAAAGAAGAGAAAAATTCCAAAGAAGCAGTTTGAGGAAGCGAGGGAGAGATTTTTAGCTGCAAGAGAAAGATATTTGCAGGCCAGATTAAAATACAGACAAGCCTTGAAGAAGTTTAGGGATTCAAAAAAGGAATTGGCTGCATGCAACGATACCGAAAGTGAGAAATGCAAACAGTTGAGAGAACAAATAAGAGAAGATGCTAAAACTTTCTTAAATAATATTATTGATAAACTTGTTGCAACATTAGAAAAGCTGAAAGCAAGAGTCGAAGGAAGTGAATTCATAAGTGAAGAAAGAGCAGCAGAAATTTTAGAAGACATAGAAGAAAAGCTATCGGAGCTTGAAACATTAAAATCAGAATTAGAAGGAGCGACTACCAAAGAAGAAATCATTTCTGTTGCAAAGAAGCTAAGAGAGCTATGGAAGGAACTTAAGCCTAGATTAAAGTGGAATGTCGGAAGATTGATTCATGGACGAATAAGAGCAATTTTAGTTCGCATGGAACGTCTTAAAACAAGGTTTGAAAGAATAATAGAACGATTAAAGGAAAAAGGTTATGATTTAAGTGAAGCTGAAGATTTAGTGGAACAATTTGATGAAAAGTTAAATGAAGCAGAAGAATTATATGAGAAAGTAAAAGAAAAATACGCAGAAGCAGTTGCTCCTGGAGAGTTCGGTGAAATTGCTAAGGAGATAAATGGATACATCAAAGAGATAAACAAAAAACTGAAAGAAGCTAGGACATTAGTAAGAGATATAATCAAGAAAATAAAGGAGAAGAAAGAAGGTAAAGAGGAGTTAGAAAAAGAGACTGAAGAAGAGGAAGCTGAGGAAGAAGAGGAACATTAATTTTATATATTTTGAATCTTCAGAGGTTTAAAAATGAAAAGGATCATGTTTGTAAGTGTATTGCTTTTAGTAATCTTGGGGCTGCTTGTAGCAGGATGTAAAGTGAAGGAAGAAAAAGTTGAAGAAAAACCTACCCCGACAGTGGACACTGAAGTTGGAGAAGTTGAGAGCAGCGTCGAGAATGTTTCCCAAGTAGAAGAAGAGATTAATGTAAGTGAGTTAGAAGAGTTGGACGAGGCACTTGCTGAAATCGAATGGTAGTCTTAGCTTAACTTTTTTTGTTTTCTTTTCTGCATCTCTTGCAAAGCCCTGTTAAGTTGATATAGGCTTTTCTTCCGCATAAAATACATCTACCTACTTTTTTCATCTGAAGATTTTAAAGATTTAGAGATATTTAAGGATTTTTCTTTTTTAGTTTATAATATCTCTTAAAATATTTAATCACCTTTGGAATCGCAATTTTAAACCAATAAGTGTATCTCTTTTCATTACGCTTGATATCTTTTGTAAGTGTTGTAAGATCAACCCATTTGAAATCTTCTACTTCTTTTGGATTCGGATGTACTTTTCCATTATAGATTCCAAAGAAAACATGGTCCAATTCATGCTCAATCATATTATTGCCAAGATTTGCTTTATAAGTAAAAAAGAAAATTTCTTTTAAAGCACAATCAAAACCCATTTCTTCCTTTAGCCTTCGATGTGCTGCATCTTCTAACTTCTCGTTTGGTTTTGGATGGCTACAACATGCATTTGTCCATAATCCTCCGGAATGATACTTGTTTCTCGCTCTTTTTTGAATAAGCATTTCTCCTTTTGAATTGAAAATGAAAATTGAGAAAGCTCTGTGCAGTTTTCCTTGTTTGTGTGCTTTAATTTTTTCTTCAGTTCCTAATTCCTTGTCTTCTTTGTTTACTAAAACAACCACTCCACACATTTTTTACATTAATACTCAATACCTTTCTTTGCTTTAATCACTTTGGGTTGCTTTAATGTTACGAATTCTGTTGCATAGTCGGCTCTATCGATGAATTCTTTAGGAGCATATCTTCCTGTCATATAGACTATTATTCTCGCAGGAATTTCTTTATCGATTCTTTCAATAACTTTTTTTGGATCAAGTAAGCCAATAGCTGCAGCAAGGTTTATTTCATCGAGGATTAAAAGATTTGGTTTCTTCTTCTTTGCAATCTTTATAGCAAAATCAAATCCTTCTTGGGCTAGCTTTTTATCCCTCTTGCTTGGATTTTTCAAATTAACCCATCCTTTTCTTCCGAATTGATAAATTTCATAGTATGGCTTCAATCGATCTTTAATAGTATATTCACCAACATCTTTTCTGCCTTTCATAAATTGAATAATTATCACTTTTTGCTTGTGAGCTACTTGCCTTAGTGCAACACCCAAAGCAGAAGTTGTTTTTCCTGCACCTACGCCTGTCCAGATATAGATTAAAGGTTTTTTTGGTTTCGGGTTTTTCATTTTTAATGCGGACAAACTCCTGGGCAGCCGCCGGCATACTCTGCTTTTGCAATGACATATTTTTCTTTTGGTGGTTTAGCGAAGTAGAGAACCTGTTTGGGCTTACTGCCATAGCGATAAACAGTAATACCTTTGCATTTTAGTTTATATGCTAGTTCGTATGCTTTTTGAACATCATCAACAGTTGCTTTTGTTGGCAGATTTATTGTTTTGCTTACAGCATTATCTGTATAACGTTGAAAAGCCGCCTGCATTCTAACATGCCATTCCGGAGTTATGTCGAATGCTGTTCTGAAAAGCTGTTTCACATCTTTTGGTATTTTTGCTATGCTTTGCAATGAACCTGTTTTTGCTATTTTATCAAGAATGTCTGCAGAATAAAATCCTCTTTTCTTTGCTATCCTTTCAAAGAGAGGATTAACTTCAAATAATCTTTTTCCGCCAAGCACTTCACGCATAAAAGATATTGCAAACAGAGGTTCTATACCAGAAGAGCAACCAGCAATTATGCTTATGCTTCCTGTTGGCGCTATTGTCGTGCATGTTGCATTTCTTAATGCTTTATAGCGATCTGCCCAGACACTTTTATCGAAATTGGGAAAAGAGCCGCGTTCTTCTGCAAGCTCTATTGATTTTTCTCTTGCTGTAGTTGAGATGAACTTCATTAATTTTTCTGCAAGTTGAAGTGCTTTTTGACTGTCGTATTTAATGCCAAGCATTATTAACATTTCTGCCCAGCCCATTATGCCGAGACCGATTTTTCTGTTTGCTAAAGTCATTTCTTTAATTTGTTTAAGAGGAAATTTGTTTACATCGATTACGTTATCGAGAAAATGAACTGCATTTCTTACAGTTATTCTGAGTTTTTCCCAATCGATTTCTCCGTTTGATACGAACTTGGTAAGATTTATGCTACCGAGATTGCAGCTTTCATATGGCAGTAAGGGTTGTTCACTACAAGGATTTGTGGATTCAATTCTTCCTATTGAAGGTGTTGGATTATATCTGTTTATTTCATCGATAAAAATCACTCCGGGATCACCAGTACGCCAGGCATTTTCTGCTATTAAGCGCCATATTTTTCTTGCATTTAATTTTCTTACAGGTTTTCCTGTTCTCGGGTTTATCAGTTCGTAATCAGCATTCCGCTTTACCGCAGACATGAATTCATCGCTTACTGCAACTGAAATGTTAAAGTTATCAAGGATTCCCGGAATGTTTTTTGCTGTGATGAATTCGACTATGTCTGGATGATCTATGCGTAAAATACCCATCATTGCTCCTCTACGCTTTCCACCAGCTTTAATGACTTCTGTTGCAATATTATAAACGCGCATAAAACTTACAGGTCCTGATGCAACGCCTTTTGTGCTTTTAACGATATCTCCTCTTGGTCTTAATTTAGTGAAGGTAAAGCCGACACCGCCGCCGGTCTGCTCAATTAAAGCCATGTGCTTTAATGTTGTGAATATGCTTTCGAGTGAATCTTCTATAGGCAGAACAAAGCAGGCAGAAAGTTGTCCCATCGGCGTTCCTGCATTGAACAAGGTTGGTGAATTCGGAAGAAACTCAAGTTTTGCCATCATTGAGAAAAATGTTTTTTCTGCGTCCTTGGGATTCTTGCTGTAGCGTTTATCAGCTTTCGCAACTGCAGTTGCTACACGCATAAAAAGTCGCTTTGGCGTTTCTATAATCTTTCCTGTTTCATCTTTTAGTAAGTAGCGCGCCTTAAGAACTTCAAGAGCGTTTACTGTAAGCTTTGGTTCTAACGGCAAGCCAAGTTCTTGTTTAATCTTTCTTAGCTCTGCTTTCTTTTTTCTGTAAGCAGAGTATTCGTTTGCTAGACGAATGTATTTTTTCTTTTTTAGAAGTGCGATAACTCTATCTTGGATTTGTTCGACTGATGGAATTTTTTTTCTGTCAAAGAATTCTTTTTGAAGTTGCTTTGAAATATCTCGCGTTACTGCTTTAGCAATGCGCCTTGCCTCCTCTTTGGAAATGCCTATTGCAATAGCTGCTTTTTGAATTGCATGCTCTATCTTTCTCGGCTGAAATGATTCAAGCTCGCCTGTTCTTTTTCTGACAAACCTATGCATTAAGATTAGAATAAAAAGGAAGTATAAAAAAGTTGATGCTAAGATTTTGGCTTGATGAGCTTTCTGTATTGGCCCTCTAATAGAATTTTCTGTTGCTTGCTCCAGTCCTTATCTGAATGCGTTTTGATATAGTTTGCCCAGAATTTAATGAAGTTTATTCTATCTTCTTTTGGTGTTTTTCCAGGGATGAGCTTTATTTTTCTTTCAGTTTTTTGCATGTTTTTTACAGAGTTATTTTTCCTTTCTAATTTTCCATCTAACAAGAACTGGAATAGCTACTGCGATCATTCCTAGGCAGAGCCACTGACCTTTGCTTAAGCCGAGGAAATAATAATTCCAATAGCGGAAGAATTCGATTGAGAAGCGAAGGACTCCATAAAGCAGAATGAAATGCCAGAAGACAATGCCATTTCTAAGTTGCTTTGTGAATTTTCTTTTGAGAATGAAGCTCAAGATAAAGAAATTAAAAAGGTTTTTTCCTGCTTCGTATAGCTGTGAAGGATGCCTGCAGCCAGACGCTGTTGGAAAGCGAACACACCATGGAACATTGCTTATTTTTCCATAAAGCTCTGCGTTGATGAAATTCCCAATTCTACCGAAAAATAAAGCTAATGATGCTGAAACAGCAAGCACATCAGCGAGTTGATAAAATGAGATTTTTCGTTTCTTGCAAAAAATCCAACCCATTAAAACAGCGCCGAGCAAACCACCATGAAAACTTAAACCGCCATGCCAAATAGCAAATATTTCTAATGGATGTGCAAAATAATAGCGTGGCTCATAATAAAGAACTTGCATTGCTCTTGAGCCGAGCAGAACTCCGATAAGCAAATAAAGTATAAGTTCTGCAAGATACTCTCTTTTTAGATTCTTTATTCTGTTTGTTTTAACGGCATTTAAAAGAAAAAGATACGCGAGAAAAAATCCAAATACAAAGATAATACCATACCATCTAACCTGAAAAGGACCGATCGAAAAAGCAACTGGATTTATTCGATGAATGAACATTTTTTTTTCTTTCATAAGAGCGATTAAAAATTTTCCGATTGATTTTTATAATTGGGAATAGTCATATGAGAAATGATAGATGGAGCAATTGCAAATGCAGAAAGAAATAGAGTACTTCAAGAACTTCCAGGATTCGTCAAAAAAGTAGTAGAAGATATTAAAAAGAATAAGAAAGTTGTTGCTATAATCCTGTTCGGATCTTGGGCAAAAGGAAGAGTTACTCCTTTATCTGATATAGATCTCGCTGTTATAATCAAAGAGCCTGATCCAAAGACCGAGGCAGAAATAGGCAGTATGTGTTCTAGAATGATTGATATTTCACTTTTTCATAAACTTCCAGTATATATCCAACATAGCATATTGAAGGATGGAATTGTTTTGTATTTGAAGAAAGAAGATGAAGATTTTTATAAAGAAGTTGTACTTAAAGTTATAAGAAATTATCTTGAAATAGAATGGATTTATAGAAAACGACTTAAAGAGGTGTTTGGATGAATAGAAAAAACATAAGATTAATTGAACTATTCAACAGAATTGAAGAGCATGTAAGCCAAGCAAAGGAACTTTTTTCAAAAGATTATAAAGAAGATAGAATTATTTTCAATGCATTATGCATGGAATGTTTTCAGGCAATAAACTCAGCCATAGATCTTGGAGAAGAAATACTATCAATTGCGAATATTGGAATCCCAATCACTTATAGAGATATATTCAATAAACTGTGCGATGCTGGATGGATTTCTAAAGAAATTACGAAATGCATATCTACTTTGATTTATTATAGGAATGTTATTTCTCATGAATATCATAAAATAACTTTTGAAGAATTAAAAGACGTTGTTGATAAACTAGATTGCTTAATTGATTTTTTGGCGCGTATAAAGAAAAAATTAGAGAAAATAAAAGATTAACAGCTTCCGCTTGAAGCAGTTGATTCTGTACTTAAGGTTTTACTGCATCCTTTTAAGTTCGGATTATACTGACAGAATTGCTGTTTTATTGCCTCTGCTGTTCTTCTTCCTGTGCTTTCATCGACGCCACTAATTGCGTACTTGTTATTTACTAAGAAAGTTGGACTTGCTCCTATCTTAAGTTCCTGTGCAATCTTAATATCTTCACTCAATAATTTTTTTCCTTCATCGCCTTCAGCGCATTTCTTGATTTTATCTGCATCTATACCTGCTTTCTTTGCACAGTTTTCCCAATCCTTGCTTTGAATATCTTTGTTTCTACACCAGATATAGTCAAGGTACTTGTTGCCTTTCTTGTAGTATTTCTTTGCACAAAGTTGTCTTATATTTTCTTCTACTTCTGCTGGTCCGTGTAATGATACGAAAGTTCCATTTGAAATTTCATTTGCTATATAGTGAATATCAAATTCTATGTCATTACCAAATGCATCAAGAACTTCTTTCATCAAATTTACTGCTTGCATTCCAAACGGACATTGGCTCATTATGAACAGATCAAGTTTTGCTTTTTCTTCTGGTCTGCAAACTACACTGTTTGCACAATCAGGGTCATCACAATCAACTAAGCCATTTCCTGTGTCGTCTATGCCGTTATCGCAAATCTCTTTTGTGGGATCAAATTCAGCGCCAATACGCAATGAGTAGTAATCTCCAACCTCATCAAGATATGGCTGTAATTGAGCATATGCTGCTTGATTTTCAACGTCTTTATTGAATAAAACTACTGGTAAATATTGAAGATTTAATTTTTCATAAAGCTTTTTTCCTTTAGGATCACTATAATCAAGTTCTTCAAATTCTATTCCAGGCAAGATCATTGAGAGCTGTGCTTTTAGCTGGGTAACGTCGCATTCCTTACAGCGCTGATCGTTTAGCACGATTGCTTTGAAGCTATTCACTGCTTTTCCTGTAGGACCAAATCTGAAGCCATGCGTTAAAATCGATAAGACCAGCATAATACCAAGAATAAATGTTAGGGTTTTCCATACCCTTCCCGGTTTTTCAGGCTTGGGTTCAAAAGCTGCTTTTTTATTGTTTGTGATTTCTTCAACCTCTTTCATAGCTTCTGCTTCAGGCTCGACTTTCTCTTCTTTTACTTCTTCTTTTTTCTCTGGTTCTTGAACGTCTGGTTGTGCGTTTTCAGATTGAGTATCCTCTTGTTTTGGTTGAATGTCTTCTGGTTTTGGTTCATCGTCTGGCATTAAAATCACCCTTTAAAAAACAATTCTAATTCGAGAATGAGGATGTTTTTAAAGTTTTTTGTGATAGAGAAGGCAAAACTTTATTAATGTTGTTTTAAAAAACAGAGGAAAATGCCAGGGGAAAGATATGATCCATTGCAGGTCGAGAAAGAAGTACTTGATTTTTGGCAAAAGAATGAGATATATAGGAAAGCCAAAGAAAAGAACAAAGGAAAAGAAAAATTCTATTTTTTAGATGGTCCTCCATACACAAGCGGAAGAGTTCATATAGGTACTGCTTGGAACAAGGCATTCAAAGATATGTTTCTTCGATATAAAAGGATGAAAGGCTTTGATGTTTGGGACAGAGCCGGATATGATATGCATGGATTGCCTGTTGAACATGCCGTTGAAGAAAAGCTCGGAATAAAACACAAAGATGAAATTCCTAAGTTTGGTGTTGCGCGGTTTATTGAAGAATGCAGAAATTTTGCTCTTACGAATGCTAAGCTGATGAGTGAAGATTTTAAGCGACTCGGTGTATGGATGGACTTTGATAATGCTTACATGAGCATTAAGAATGAATTTATTGAAGGTGTTTGGTTTCTTGTTAAAAAAGCACATGAAAAAGGAAGGTTATATCTTGGAGAAAAGGTTATGCACTGGTGTCCAAAGTGTGCTACTGCTTTGGCAAAACATGAATTGGACTACAAGAATGTAAAGGATGTTAGTGTATTTTTAAAGTTTAAGATAAAAAGAAAAGAAAATGAATATCTCGTTATTTGGACAACAACGCCATGGACAATTCCATTTAATCTCGGGGTTATGGTTCATCCTGAATTTGATTATGTTAAAGTTAAAGTTGATGACGAATACTGGATTGTTGCAAAAGGCTTGGCCGGAGCTTTTATTCAAGGCGTAGTTGGAAAAAAGCTTGAAATAGTTGATGAATTTAAGGGCAAGGAACTTGAGGGTCTTGAATATGAACATCCTCTATATGAAGAGCTTAAAGAGATTTATGATAAGTTGAAGAAAGAACATTCTAATGTTCACACTGTTGTTCTTTCAGAAGAATATGTTGATCTTTCTGCTGGTACAGGTTTAGTACATATGGCTCCTGGCTGCGGACCAGAGGACTATGAAGTAGGTCATAGATACAAAATTCCACCCTTTAACAATCTTGATGAAGAAGGAAGATTTCCAGCTGAGATGGGAAATTTTGCAGGATTTATTGCAAGAAAGGATGATAAAAAGTTCATCGAAGAATTTGAGAAAGTTGGATGTTTGATAGCAAAAAGTGATGTTGATCACGAATATGCGCATTGCTGGCGATGCAAGCAACCTGTTATTTTTAGAACAACACTGCAATGGTTTTTTAAGATTGAAGATTTAATTGAGAAGATGAGGGAACTGAATAAAAAAGTAAAATGGGTTCCTGAATGGGCAGGAAGCAGACAATTTGATAATTGGTTGGCAAACTTAAGAGACAATAGCATAACAAGGCAACGCTATTGGGGAACGCCTGTGCCAATATGGAAGTGTGATAAATGCGATGCGTTTATTGTTATTGGTTCTATTAAAGAGCTTAAAGAGCATGCTACTGTTCCTGAAGACTTGCATAGGCCATGGATAGATGATGTTACATTTAGATGCAAGCATTGTGATGGCACTATGCATAGGATTGCTGATGTTCTTGATGTCTGGATTGATGCAGGAACTACAAGCTGGACATGTCTTGATTATCCGCAAAGAGAAGACTTATTAAAGCAATTGTGGCCTGCTGATTTCATACTTGAAGGCAAGGATCAGATCAGGGGATGGTTTAATTTATTGCTTATAGCTTCGATGATTGCTTTTGAAAAGCACAGCTATAAAGCAGTTTATATGCATGGTTTTGTGAATGATGCTCTTGGCAGAAAGATGAGTAAAAGCTTAGGCAATGTCATTTCGCCTTATGAGGTTATTGATAAGTACGGTGCTGATGTTCTTAGGTATTATATGATAGGCGGAGCAGAGCCAGGAGTTGATATAAATTATAATTTTGATGACATGAGGGTTAAAGCCAGAAATTTAAGCGTGCTTTGGAATACTTACAGATTCGTGCTTGACCTTGCAAAACAAGTTCAGTTAAAGGAGCTTGATGAAAGCGCTCTTGGAGCAGAAGAAAGATACATAATATCGAGGTTGCATAGTACAATAAAAAAAGTTAGCGAATTGTTCGAGAATTATGTTTTGAATGAAATTCCGTGGGAAGTTGAAAGACTGTTCCTTGATTTAAGCAGAATCTACATAAAGTTAGTTAGAGAAAAATTGATTGATGAAAAGGGCAAGGAGATTGTATTATTTACTTGCTTTAAGGTTTTACTTGAATGCTTGAAGCTTTTTGCGCCAGTTGCTCCGTTTATTTGTGAAAGAATCTACCAGGGTCTTAGGAAGGTATTTGGAATTAAAGTTGAAAGTATCCATCTGTTTGATTGGCCGGAATATAACAATGGATTAATTGATTCCGAACTTGAATATAAGTTTGATGTGATGAGCAAAATAATAAGTGCTATTTTGTCAGTTAGGGACAGGATAAAGAGAGGCGTAAGATGGCCGTTAAGCAGAGCAGTTGTTGTTGGCGATGAAAAAATAAGAAACGTTGCTGAAGAGTTTGCGGACTTGATTAAGCGTCAAGCGAATGTTAAAGAGCTTATTGCTGAAGAAAGCTTTGGAAGACTTGAAAGGGTTAAAGCAGATTTTTCAAAAATTGAAAATGAATTTAATGAAAAAACCGCTGCAAAAATTATAGCTGCAATTGCCACAACATCAGCTGAGACAGTAGCTAAGCATATCAGCAAAGAAGGTAAGTTCGAAGTTGAGGTTGATGGAAAGAAAATCGCTATTAAAAAAGAACATCTGATATTTGAATATAGCATACCAAAAAATTATGAATCTGAAGAGTTTTATTGTGGAAAGGTCTATGTAAATACTAAGCTGACTCCTGAGCTTGAGGCAGAAGGTTATGCAAGAGAACTTGCAAGAAGGATTCAAATTCTGCGGAAAAGGGCAGGACTTGAGAAACGGCAGAAAATAGTATTGCACGTAAAAGCTGACGAGGATATTGTAAATATGTTAAGGAATTTTGAAGAACAGATAATGTTAAAAGTTGGTGCAGAACATATGAAAATCACAACAATTAAACCTGCTAGAAAGCATGAGTGGGTTTCAATCGAAAAGATTAAAAATAAAGAATTACAAATTGCATTCGATCTCATTGGCTAATAACTAAAATATTGAGGGTGGTATTTATGAGCGAGCTTTGTAAGAATTGCAATAATTGGAAAAGATTTGGTGAGAACTGTTGGTTCTATTGGAAAGGAAAGAGAAAATGCACACAGTTTGTTGATCAAAATAATTTTAAGCAAAAGTTTATTGATTTAGATGAAGAAACAAGTATGCTAATAGAAAAAGCAAGGGCGGTGTTAAACAAATGATAAAAGACGTGTGTAAGTTAAGAGAATGCCCTGAATGTGGAAGTAGGAATGTGGTTTGCAGTGAAACAAGAGAACAATTGATATGCAAAGACTGCGGATGCATTTTTGAACCTTTGCTTGGTGAGGAAGAGAAAAAGCTTGAAAAGATCGCTGGAATAGAGTCTGAGGAGAAGGTAAAGAAAGTTAAGAAAAAAAGTACAGGCACTAAAGCAAGGAGAGCAAAGAAAGCAAAGAGGATAAAGAAAAAAAAGAGGTAAAATACAGGGATCTCTAATTCTTATAGGGGGAAGTATTCTCGTTGAATTCTCTTTTTGATTATCGCCAAATTACTTCAACTTGATCTGTTCTCCAGTAGGGCTTTATATCTATAGTTTCAAGATCAGCGGATTTACCAGCTTTGTGCTCAAGAATTCCTTGCCATGCGATCATTGCTGCATTGTCTACAAGCAAAGAATTTGGTGGAATGAAACATTTTGCGTTTCTTGCTTTGCACATCTTTATTGCCATTTCCTGTAAACGTTTATTGCAGCAGACACCGCCGCCGAGAAGAAGTTCATCTTTATCGCAATGAGCCATAGCTCTTTCTGCTGTTTCTACAAGCATGGCAAAGACTGTTTCCTGTGCTGAATAAGCGAGGTCTTCTTTTCTGTATTTTCCAGATGCGATTTTCTGCTTAAGGTTTGTTAAGATTCCACCAAGGGTTATGTCCATTCCTTTAACGCAGTAAGGCAATGGAACGTACTGCTTTCCTTTTTTTGCAAGCGCTTCTATTTTCGGTCCTCCTGGAAATCCTATACCAAGAGCTCTTGCAAATTGGTCAAGAAAGTTTCCTGCGCCAATATCACGGGTTTCTCCAAAAATTCTGTACTTTCCGCCCTCGTAAGCAATGACTTGAGTGTTGACGCCAGAAACATAAAGCAGAACAGGATCTACTGACGCAGTAACGAGATTTCCTATTTCAAGGTGAGCTATGCAATGATTTACGCCGACTAATGGGATAGAAAGCTTTTTTGAAAGTTCTTTTGCATAGCGCATTCCAATAAGTAAAGCCGGAGCCAAGCCAGGACCTTGGCTAACGCTGATAAGATTCATTTGGCTTAGCTTGACATTTGCTTTTTCAAGCGCTGATTTTAAAACTTGATCTTTCCATTGTTCGTGATGTCTTGCTACTTCATTTGGAATCATGCCTCCTTGCTCTGTTGTAAAAACGTGTTTTTCATTTGATAGAATTTCTCCTGAGAAGCTAACTACTGAAATTCCGAAAGTATGGGCTGTTGTTTCTATACCTAGACAAAATTTCTGTTCTCGCATAGTTTTTGTTTTCTGCTTTTCTATTAAAGCTTTTCGACGAAATATCTTAAGAAATATCCATTACGTTCGCTTGGTAAGAAATAAATTCTATAAGTTAGTTTAGAAGCAAGTCCTTCGAAGATAATTCTGCCAAGTTTTTGTTTTTGCATTGCATTTGCGAGTGCTGGATTATCGCCTTTAAAATGGTTATGCAGCACTTCATGATAGCTTACAAGTTCAAAAGCTCCTTGTTCGATTAATCTTTCAAGTTCTGTTTCTGGAATTCTTGAGCGATAGCCCATTAAGTTCAAATCAAAAGATGTTACATAAGTAAAACCTCTTTCAGAGAGAACTTGAATAGCTTTTGAAATCGTTATGTATTCTGTTTGGTTTTTCATCTTTAAGCTTATAAATTTTCAAGCAAGTGTTCTTTATGGTAGAAAAGACTTCTTACAAACCAGTAGAAAGCATACATCTCAAGTGCAAATGGAAGGTATCCTAAATAACCAAGAATAGGCATTTCAAAGATTTTTAGAAAACCCACATATGGAACTGAATATTTCCACTTTATAAAAGGAGAAAGATAGTTCCAGAATTCCCATAAAAAGCCCACGCAAATTCCTGCAAAAAATAAAAGGAGCAAACTTCTAAAGTTTCCTTCTTTAATATGGCGTATTACGCTTGGTTGATGATGCAAGTAGTTTATTGGATCGAGAATAAAAAAGAAACCAAGCCATACGAAAGGATAGCATATTTTTGGAAACAGAAAAACAGAGAATAAAAATACTATTCCGACGATTGCCATCAAAAAGAGAAGTCTCTTTGAAATTTTATGATGTTTTTTGAGATGGATGTTTTTGAAAAGATGAAGTGTTTTAAAGAGTTCAACAGTTTCAAAAAATGCGGGTATCACTGTGCTAAAAGAAATTAGACCGTACAGCGCTCTAACAGTTGCTGAATGAAAATAAGGTGAAGCTATTTGGCTATGTAAGCCTACATAATTCCAGTTCTTGTTTCCAAAGAGATTTATAAATTCAAAAATCCACCATAGCAGTTGACTTACGAAGACCATTCCAAGGAAAGAATAGAAGTGATTTGCGATAAGGCTTTTTCTTCTAAGTTTGTAGATAATTGAGTCTATTAAAAGAATGTATCCATACCAGACTATTGGAAAATAGAATAAAGATACTGGTGCAAATTTAAAGAAGAAACTCAAATGAACTAAGAGTATCATCAATATGCCGATTAAGCCATACCATTTGAACATAAAAAAGAGTTTTCTTATAAGATTAAAAAATTTGCGATAAGTAAAATGTTGTTTCTATTATTTATAGTATTCTTCTCGTATAATCTAAGATAAGTTTATCAATCGTAGGAACTGCTTTTCTCGTACCCTTTTTAATATGAGGAACGGCTATCTAATTTTGAGAAGTCTGTTTTATTTACTTCTTGGATAGAGTTCGGTCTTGCGTTCATTTCTCTATATTTGAAAAAAAGAAAAGCCATGCATAAGTAGAGGCTTGGGCTGTTGGGAGCTGCATGCTGAACGCCTCGCCGAAGCTCGGCGCTTACACATCAGCTCCATCAACCTCCTGTTTTAAGGAGGGCCCAAAAGGTGCCTCTTTTTGAGGAGGGCTTCGTCCTTAGATGCCTTCAGGACTTATCCCTATGGCGCGTGGCTGCCCGGATTTGCCCTGTCGGACATCCGGTAGACCAGAGGCGCCGAAAGCTCGTTCCTCTCGTACTAGAGCTTCCTTCCTCTCAGGCACCCAACATCCCCAGTAGATATCAAACAAACTGCCTCACAGCGTTCTGAACCCAGCTCATGATCCCTTTTGATCGGTGAACACCCGCACCCTTGGCTCCTTCTGCAGAGCCAGGATAGGAAAAGCCGACATCGAAGTAGCAAGCCGCGCCGTCGATGTGAGCTCTCGGGCGCGACGACTCAGTTATCCCCGGGGTAACTTTTTGGTCATCCCAGGGCCCCACCAAGGGGCACACTGAGGTTCGCTAGGCCAGCATTTCTGCCCTGCGTTCTATCTTAGTAAGAACACAGTCAGGCCAGCTTTTGCCCTTGCACTCTACCCCGGATTTCTAACCCGGGTGAGCTGACCTTTGGGCCCCGCTGATATCTTTTCAGCGGGGTGCCGCCCCAGCCAAACTGTCCACCTACCGGTGTCCTTCCTTTCGGAAGTAAGCAGCACAAACAGTGAAGGGTGGTGTTACATTGGCGCCTAAGATGCTGTCCAAAAACAGCATCCTCAAACAGCTCCCACCTACACTATGCAACACTGCTTGCACTGCAGCGGCAGGCTACAGTAAAGTTCCACGGGGTCTTCGCTTCCCACTGGGGATCCCAGGCATTTGCACCTGGCAGGGTGTTCGGCGGGATCCGGCTTGGGACAGTGGCGACCTCGTTACGTCCTTCATGCAGGCCGGCATTCAACCGGCAAGGCATTTCGCTACCTTAAGCAGCTCGTAAGAGCCGGACCGTATCTTCATCTCCTTCATTAATCAGGAGATGCCCGGCGTACGGTCTCTGAGGATCCCATCAGAGGAAAAATTTCCTTGAGTTTGTAACGTCGTTGTTTACCTTCCATGTTCATTTTATATGCCAGCTTTACTAAACGTTCAAAACCCTCGCGTGTTCTATGTTCCTTTCTTTCCATAGCTAAAATAATTTCTCTGAACTTCTGATAATCGTTCCATTTTACTATTGGTTTATATTTGTCAAGGAAGTTAATTAATTTCTCTTTAAGTAATCTTCTGTTATCGATGACAAACACTAAAAGATTTTTTTGGCCTGATTTTTCAATTATCCTTCCTGCATTTAGTGTTTTCTTCAGCAATTCTAGAACCACCCTGTTTTGTTTATGCTGTGTCAATGTAAATACTGGATCTAACACGTAACCGAATTTCGCTGTCTTTAGTTTTTTAATGCTTACTGAAAAGCAACCTTCTGCGTCTATGAATCCCAACAAATAATATCTTAGGTATTTTCCTCTTTTTGGGATTCTGCTAAGCTCTATTATTCCATTATACTCCCATAAAGGCATTTTTCCACCTCCGATGGTTTCCTGCTGATTGTCATCATCGCTTCAGAATTTTTTCCTTGCTCAGGATTCTGAAGCTCAAACTTCCCAGCATATAGCCGGGTTTTACAACTCCCTTAGCCGCATTTGGCTGAGAGTTATAGTTACTCCCGCCGTTTACCGGTCCTTAACCTCCTTGGACAGAGGGTTCGGATACCGGCACCGGGCAGGCGTCACCGACCATACACACCTTTGCAGGCTTGCGGTCGGATGCGTTTTTGTTAAACAGTCGGGCCACCCTTGTCACTGCGCCCTGCTTTCGCATCTCGGGGACACGAAAGCAGGGACCCCTTCTACCGAAGATACAGGGCTAATTTGCCGATTTCCCTAAGCCGGATTAACCCTTCACGCCTTAGCCTTCTCAGCTAGGGGCACCTGTGCTGGTTCTGGGTACGGTTGCCGAGGATTTTTTCTTGCTCCTTTTTCAGGGGCTCCAGGAATCAGCTGAATCCTGCATAACAGGACTATTCCCAGGTTTACTCTGGTTCTCTGCATTACGCAACTCCCCAGAGTTATCCTGGTTAACATAGCAGACAAGCTATGTCAGCTTAACCTGAAGCGTCAGGAGCAAGACTTGCGTTGCCGCGCATACCTCGGCAGTAGGCGAATGTTAACGCCTTTCCCTTTCCCTGCTGTCCTGTTAGGAAGCAGGTTAGGACCGACTAACCCTTGGCTGATCGGCATTGCCAAGGAACCCTTGCCCTTTCGGCGGTGCCGATTCTCACGGCACTAAGATCCTACTACCGCCAGGATTCTCATTCCTACGAGGTCCACTCTCTCTTGCGAGAAAGCTTCTGCCCTCGCAGGACGCCCGCCTACCACACAGCCGAAGCTGATCTGCAGTATCGGTGACCAGCTTAACCCCGTCCATTTTCGGGACCCGCGACCTCGACGGGTAAGCTGTTACGCACTTTTTAAAGGGTGGCTGCTTCTAAGCCAACCTCCCCGCTGTCTCAGGCCGCGGACACCCTTCACCCTTTAATACTTAGCTGGCACTTTGGGACCTTAACTGCAGTCTGGGTTGTTCCCCTCTCGGAGCTCAAGTTTACCCCGAGCCCCTGTTTCCTTGCTTCTACGGTGCTGAAGCATTCGGAGTTGGACAAGGAGGCGATCCTTTGCAGAACCCACACTCCCAATCCGTAGCTCTACCACTTCAGCTACCTCTGCAAGGACTTGACTACGGCCAATTTCGGCGGGAACCAGCTATCACCAGGCTCGATTGGCTTTTTACCCCTACTCCCAGGTCATCCGAACGCTTGCCCGCAGCACCGGTTCGGACCTTCACCTTCTGCTAAGAAGGCTTCATCCTACCCAGGAGTAGATCGCCCGGTTTCGGGTCGTAGCTGAGTGACTTGAGGCCCTTTCAAACCTCGCCCCTTGCAGCAAAAGCTGCTGCGGGCTTTTTGCTTTCGCTATGGGTATTGTCTGCACAAGACATTACCCTCGCCACTCAACTACACTCCCTGGCCCGTTATTCGAAACGGACAGTGCAACTTCTCAGCAAAAGCTGAAAAGCCGCACCTTCCTGTTGCTGTTAGGTTTCAGGCTCTTTTCACTCTCCGGCAAGAGTTCTTTTCAGCTTTCGCTCACGCTACTAGTGCGCTATCGGGCTCTATGAGTATTTAGGGTTGGATGTTGGTGGCACCCAGCTTCCTGCCTAGTATCCAGTAGACAGTACTCAGGAATTGCCCGACTTCTCTTTGAGTTACTCCTACGGGGCTTTCACCCTCTATGGCGTCCCATTCCAGGGAACTTCGGATTTCCCAAAGAGAAGCCATGCGGGCAATCCACCACACCACATCGCTATTCGCATTGCTGCGAACAGCTTCGGTTTGCCCTGTGCCCCTTTCATTCGCCATTACTCAGGGCATCCCTGTTGGTTTCTTTTCCTGCCGGTACTAAGATGTTTCAATTCCCGGCGTTCCTGATCCTTTCGGATCATTCCTTAGCGGAATGCGAAGTCGCATTCAGGAATCCTCGGTTCTAAGCCTGCGTGCGGCTCGCCGAGGCTTATCGCAGCTTGCCACGCCCTTCATCAGCTATAGAGCCAAGCCATCCACCTAACAGCTTCTTGCCTCTACCTATGCATGGCCTCATCAACATAATGTCTTGGCCCTTTGTTCAGGATTGCAAAATCCTGAACTGCATCTAAAGTAAAACAATGAATATGGACCCGTCGGGATTTTCGGTAGAGCTTTCGAACCCGAGGCCTCCGCCTGTCTTGCCTGAGTAAGCAAGCTCTTGCCCGCAAATTGCAAGGGCGACGCTCTACCAGGCTGAGCTACGGGCCCATAATTAGCGTGAAAAAGCGATGAGTGATAAGAGTGTTGTAAAATAAAAGGAGGTGATCCATCCGCAGGTTCCCCTACGGATACCTTGTGTCGACTTAGCCCGCCTCACCAAGCCTAGGTTCGAATTCCTCTATAGAGGAAACCTCACCTAAACCCAGCTCGGATGGCTTGACGGGCAGTGTGTGCAAGGAGCGGGGACATATTCACCAGAGGCTGCTAACCTCTGATTACTAGGGATTCCATCGTCACGAGGGCGAGTTCCAGCCCTCGATCTGGACTAAGACGGAATTTCGAGGATTAGCTTCTCCTCTCGGAGTCGCATCCCATTGTTCCCGCCATTGTTGCGCGCGTGTAGCCCAGGAGATTCGGGGCATACAGACCTACCGTCGCCCGCACCTTCCTCCTGCTTTCGCAGGCAGTCTCCCTAGTGTGCCTTTTCTCCGTAAAGAAAAGTAGCAACTAGGGACGCGGGTCTCGCTCGTTGCCTGACTTAACAGGACACCCTACAGCACGAGCTGACGGCGGCCATGCACCACCTCTCAGCGTGTCTGGTAAGACCTTTAGCCTGACCTTCATTCTGCTGTCGCTCCTGGTGAGATTCTCTGTGTTGAGTTAGATTAAACCGCACGCCGCACCCCTTGTAGCGCTCCCCCGCCAATTCCTTTAAGTTTCAGCCTTGCGACCGTACTCCCCAGGCGGCGGGCTTAACGGCTTCCCTACGACACTGCGCATTCTCGAAGAATGCGCAACACCTAGCCCGCAGCGTTTACAGCTGGGACTACACGGGTATCTAATCCGTTTTGATCCCCCAGCTTTCGTTCCTCACCGTCGGAGCCGTTCTGGCCGGACGCCTTCGCCACCGGTGGTCCTCCCAGGATCTAAGCATTTTACCGCTTCCCCGGGAATACCTCCGGCCCCTACCGGTCCCAAGTTCAGCAGTATTCCCTCCGCGCCGTCACGTTAAGCGCGACGATTTCGGAAGGAACTTACTGAACCGGCTACGAACGCTTTAGGCCCAATAAAAGCGGCCACCACTTGGGGCGCCGGGGTTACCGCGGCTGCTGGCACCGGTCTTGCCCACCCCTTATTCGCCGAGGTTTTTACCCTCGACAAAAGCCTTGCCGAAGCAAGGCACTCGGAGTCCCCCTCTCACGCTTTCGCGCATTGGAGAGGTTTCGCGCCTGCTGCACCCCGTAGGGCTAGGGACAGTGTCTCAGGTCCCTTCTCCGGGCTATCCCTCTCAGGACCCGTACCCGTCTTAGGCTTGGTGGGCCGTTACCCCACCAACAACCTGATGGGCCGCCGCCCCATCCTAGGGCACAGCAAAGCTGCTTTCAGAAGAGGGTCATTGCAGAACCCTTTTCCTATCTAGGATTAGCCTCAGTTTCCCGAGGTTATCCTAGACCCTAGGGTAGGTTAGCGACGTGTTACTGAGCAGTTCGCCGCCATCCAGCCGAAGCTAGACAGCCGACTTGCATGGCTTAGTCGGACTCCGATAGCAGTGGCCTCCCGCAGGATAAACGGGTATTAGAGAACGGTCGCTTGTTGTTTTATCAGCGATAGCGAGCACCACTCCTATCACTCATCTTTTTTCTTGCCTAACCTGTGGTTAGACAAACATTAAGTACTAAAAGATTTGGAGGCGATTTTTTTCAGAATTCGAAGCAAACGCTTCTACTATATCGTTACGATATAGTATTCCTGCGTGAAAACGAACTCATATTTAAACTTTACGTTATTTTCGATTAATTTTTAGTCGAGAAATCTAAAGAAATTAGGAGAAAATTTAAATTTTTATTAGAAAACCAAATCAAACAATATGGTGGCAGAAGAAGGATTTACTTTAGAAGATATTGTAGAACGAGAAGAGGTTGTTCTTCTTGATAGTTCTATATGCAATCTAAGATCTTTCTCAAGGGAATTTAAAAGTAGGGCGTTCAGATTTAATCCAGATTACGTTGCATCTGATTGCGATATGATCGAAGAGGTCTCTGCGATTCTTGAAGAAGATAGATATAGACTAAGTAAGATAGTATACACTGTGGAAAAAGTTGTGGAGGAATTAAAGCAAACAGATGCAATGGTCCGTTCGAGATTAAAAGAGATGAATAATAGAATAAAAATTGCTGAAAAAGAAAAGAGGAAATATCATGTGATCGATAAAGAAACTTACGATTTGCTAAGCAAACTTGCGTGGGAAATAAACAAGTTGGTGAGATCGCTAAAAAAAGTCTGTTACGAAAGTAAGATACAGGGAGAAGAAAAAAGAGTGTATAATTTATTCAATGAACTGATAAAGTTATTCGGTAAATATTTTAAACCTTTAAAACTAAAAAAGCAACGACAGAAGGGAATTGCTAGGCGGAAGAGAGATCAAGGTTCGCAAACTGACGAATTACTTATTGCCACGGCATATCACATCGCTATGTTCAGAAAAAAGCGGACAGCAATAATAACTGAAGATACTGATTTTTTGTATCTTGTTGGGATTGGTCACAGATTGTTAATGGCAGAAGATTTAGATTTCGAAAAAAGGGATTGTTTTAGACAAATTTTGAATGAATATCCCATTACAATTTATTCGCTTGCAGATACGGGTTCTTCAAGAAGGTTTTTGGATAGGTTGAAAATAAATGAAATAGTTCCAGCACAAGAATTTAGAATCTATACAATCCGAACAGACAATGGAAATGCAAATGTAAAAATGTTTGTAGAGCGTATTTTAAATAGCATTACTAAAGTGCTTTGCTCCCCAATTCATCTTCATCTTTAGAAAAATTTTTAAAATTTAACAATTGTTAAATTTTTCATGATAAAATTGCCTTGTGAAGTCATGATCTGGGAGTTCCTGCCTGCATTGAGACGAGAATTAGTCAAGGCCCTGCTCGAAGAGGGCGTTTCGCGAAAGGAGATCGCTTCAATGCTTGGGATAACTGATTCTGCAATCAGTCAATACTTGAAGAAAAAGAGAGGAATGCATTTTAGATTCGGTGTTGACATAAAGCAAAGAATTCAACAAATTGCGCGACACCTAAAGAATACGCCTGTAAAGAACAGGAGTGCCAGGCTTATAGCTGAAATCTGTAAGTTTTGTTTAATGTTGAAGCGGAAGAAGGTGCTATGTTCTTTGTGCTTAAAACAAAATCCTGAACTTAATAAAAACTGCAATGTGGTGAGGCGAATAAAATGAGGAGAATATATTTAGATAATGCTGCAACCACGCATGTCGCAAAAGAAGTTCTTGAAGCAATGATGCCCTATTTTAGTGAAAAGTTCGGAAATGCGTCGAGCTTGCACAGCTTTGGCAGAGAAACAAGAGATGCTGTTGAAAATAGCAGGGAGAAGATTAGTAAAAAGTTGAATGCAAAAGAGCATAAAATAATCTTTACTAGTGGTGGAACAGAAGCAAACAATCTTGCATTGAAAGGTGTTGCCTTTGCAAACAGAGAAAAAGGAAAGCATATCATAACAACAAAGATCGAACATGACTGTGTTTTGAACGCATGCAAATGGCTTGAAAAAAATGGATTTGAAGTTACATATCTTAATGTTGATAAAGAAGGCTTTATAGATTTAAATGAGCTCGAAAACGCAATAAGGAATGATACAATTATTGTTTCTATCATGCATGCAAATAATGAGATTGGAACAATAGCTGATTTAAAAGCAGTAGGAGAGATTTGCAAGGCAAAAGGTGTTTATTTTCATAGCGATACTTGTCAAAGTTTTTGTAAGGTTCCTATTGATTTAAAGTCATTTCCAGTTGATTTACTGACGATAAATGCGCATAAGATTTATGGTCCAAAAGGTGTTGGTGCATTAGTTATTGGAGAAGGAGTGAAAATTGATCCTTTGCTTCATGGGGGAGGTCATGAACTTGGTTTAAGAAGTGGAACCGAAAATGTTCCTGGTATAGTAGGATTTGCAAAAGCAATTGATGTTATAAAAGAAAAGGATATTGAACATATGAAAAGATTGAGTGATAAGCTAATAGAAGGATTTTCAGCAATAGAGGAAAGCTGGTTGAATGGTCCTAAAGGAGATAAACGATTATGCAACAATGTTAATTTCACTTTTAGGTTTATAGAAGGAGAATCTTTGTTGCTTTATCTTGATTCAAAAGGAATAGCAGCATCAACTGGATCTGCTTGTTCAACTCGAGCTGTTGAGCCGAGTCATGTATTAACAGCAATCGGTTTAAGTGCTGCGGATGCACATGGAAGTCTAAGATTCTCGGTGGGAAAAGATAATACAGAAGACGAAATTAAATATGTAATTGATGTTGTTAAAGAAAGTGTTGAAAGTTTGAGAAAGATCAGTCCTTTGACTAAAAAATGAATGAAGGAATAAGGTATTCAAAAAAGATAATGGATTTATTTTTGCATCCAAAGAATGTAGGTGAGCTAAAAGATGCTGATGGCGTTGGAAAAGTTGGCAGTGCTGTTTGCGGCGATGTAATGGTTATTTATATCAAAGTCGCTGAACAGGCTGGGAAAAAGATTATAATGGATACAAAGTTTAAAACGTTTGGTTGTGCTGCAGCTATTGCTTCGAGTTCGATGCTGACAGAGATGGTAAAAGGAAAAACACTCGAAGAAGCTGAAAAATTAACATGGAAAGATATTGAGAAGGCTCTTGATGGTTTACCTTTAGTAAAAACGCACTGTGCTGTGCTTGCTATTGATGCTTTAAAAGCCGCGATAAAAGATTACAAGCAAAAGTTAAAAGGTGAAAAAGAATGATTTTTTGCTTGCCGTGTCTCGCTTTGCTTATTTACTTTTGCATTGCAGGGATATTTGTTCCGAGATACAGGAGTTATATTAAAGAAGGTTGGAAGTGTTTTTTGGATAAGCTAAGAGGAAAACTTTGTTCTGTTTCTTTTGATAACAGAATGCGGATTGCGCTGAGCATGTGGTTAACCAGAAAAGGTTTTGTAAGACTTGGAAGATTTTTTCATAATGAGAAAAATTTCAATCTTGTATTGACAATAACGGTTGTTGTATTTACAATCGTATCGATTTATCTTTTTGTTTTGATGATAAAATTTTTAGTAGCTTCGCCATGCGCAGAAGAAGCAGGAAAATGCGTGTTTAAGATTTAAGCATGTAAAAAAATTAACTTTTACTCATATATTTTCTATAAACAAGCCAAACGAGAAGGAACCTATTAATCCAAAGAAAAATCCAACAAGAAAAGCCGATGTTCCTTTTTTCTTTGCTTTTATAGCCCACTGGTAACATTTCCACCCGCAGAGCCATCCAACGATGTTCCCTAAAATTGCCCTAAAGGAACCCACACCAAACATGGCTCCTGTAATAATGATTGCTGAGATTAAGGCCCAGCTAGAAATAGTATTTTTACGTCGTGGCATTTTACTTAGCTCTTTGTCTTTGTTGCTTTCTTCTTCTCTTTTCTTTTTTCATTCGTTTTCTTTGCCATTTCCAGCGCATTTGCCAGCGCTTTTTCCATCGACGTGATGAGCGTTTCATTGTTTTCACTTTTCGACTTTTGGGAGAGTATAAAAATTTTTTGAAATTATAAAGTAAGTAGACAGTTGATAAGATTGCTTTTATACCTTGATGGAACTTACGTTTTGTTGCTAGCGAGTGCCCTCACAAAAATTTGGCAAACTCTTCTTCATCAATTTTAGCTAGTTTTAGAATTCCCTTTAACGTACCTATAGGAACAACAGCCCCAACTTTACCTTCTTTTGTCGTTCTAACAAGCCTAACATAAGAACCCCTTCGTCCGCTTATCCTAGCCACCTCAAACGTGGTTAACCAAGTTCTTCTCTTTTCCTCTAGAGGAAATTCTTCCAAATAAAGTTCAGTTGCTTCTTTTAAGTTTACTATTGCTTCTTCAATAGTCCGTCCTTGACTAACTGTTCCCACCTCAGGACATTCTGCCACATACATATCTTCTTCTTTATGAATAACAGCAGTGAATGTTCCCATCAATACCACCTAAATAATCGGAGTACTTTTAGGTATTTAAAATTTCGCTTATTTAGTTTAATGCCCCGGGCGGGATTTGAACCCGCGTCCCAGCCTCGAAAGGGCTGGATGATTGTCCGGGCTACACCACCGGGGCTTTTCAGAGAAACAAGATGCTGGATTTTAAAAATTATCGGTTGGTTTAAAGTCAAAGAAGAAAAAAATGATGGGCCCGCGGGGATTTGAACCCCGGACCTCCGGTTAGCCTAGACCCCTCTGTATAGAGCACGGCCATATAAGACCGGCGCTCTAACCAGGCTAAGCTACGGGCCCAGTTAGATGCGGCGGCCGGGATTCGAACCCGGGTCTCAGCCGTGGCAGGGCTGAATTATACCACTAAACCACCGCCGCATTTTTGATGCTATGTTGCTGATGGGCCCGGCCGGAATCGAACCGGCGACCTCCGCCTTGTAAGGGCGACGTCATAGCCACTAGACTACGGGCCCTAATCTGCTGAAAGAATTCTAATGTTTTTATTTAAACTTTTTCATAGGAACATTTTTATTCTCTTTTTGTTTCGCTAAGGCGTATGAGCAAAGCTCAGCAAGAATTGATCAACCTAATCTTTGATAGAGATGATGTAAGTTGGCAGAGCATGTTGTATGAGCTCGTAAGAACAGAGAAGATGAATCCCTGGGATATAGATATAGCTATCCTTACAAACAGATTTTTTGAACTAATTAAAACATTGAAAGAAATGGATTTCAGGATAAGTGGAAAAGTATTGCTTGCTGCTGCTATTCTGCTCAAGCTGAAATCTGTTTATTTGATTAAAAAGGATATAGAAGAGTTTGATAGTCTATTTGCTGAGCCAGAAGAAGAAGCATTATTCGAGGACGACTATAATGAAATTTCAGCAGAAAGAGAACGCTATAAAGGATTGCCCTTACCGCCAAGATTGCCGCAGCTAAGAAAAAGAAAAGTAAGCATTTATGAGTTGATTGATGCATTGCAAAAAGCAATGGAAGTAAAGCGAAGAAGAATCCTTAGAGAGCTGCCTCCTCCTGCAGATGTGCCAGTTCCAAAAAAAAGCTTTAATGTTACCGATGCAATAAAAAAACTATACGAAAGGATTATTTCCTTTTTTAATCTCGGAAGAAAAATAACATTCTCTGTTCTTTGCCCGTCAAAAGAAAAGGAAGATAAAGTTTATACATTTATTCCATTGCTTCATTTAGCCAATCAAAGAAAGATTGACATTGAACAGAAAGAACCTTTTGGAGAAATTGAAATCTATCTTAGAACTGCAAAAGCGCTTAGTGAAAAGGCATTAAAGGAACAAACTTTTTAAACAAACAGGTTGTTGTCTTGGAATATGGCAAAGGAAAAAGAAAAAGCAAAAAAAGAACTTCAAGAGAAATACATAGAATTGCAATTATTAAATCAGCATGCTCAGGAAATCCAAAAACAAATGCAAGTAGTTGAAATGCAGCTTACAAAACTGCTTTCAGCAAAAGAAGCTGTTAGCGGACTTGAAAATACAAAGATAGGAAGTGAGCTGTATGTTCAACTTGCCCCTGGAATTTTTGTTAAAGGCGAGTTAAAGGAAAATAAAGAAGTTCAGGTAAGTGTCGGCGGCAACGTCGTTGTGCCGAAATCTATAAACGAAGCAAAAGAACTCATTGATAGACAAATAAAAGAGTTGGAAAAATTTCAGGAACAGTTGAATGCAGAATTGCAGGCAACAGCGCAAAAAGCAGTTGAAGTTGAAAAAACAATGGAAGCTCTTTCTAAAAATGTTTAGATTTCTTAAAGAAAAACTCAAAAAAGCACTTGGCAGGATAAGTGAAAAAGTTGAAGAAGAGGAAGAAAAGAAAAAAGAAAAGGAAGTAAAGCGAGGGATAGTAGAAAAGATTAAAGCAAAAATTACAAAGAAAAAAATAAGTGAAGAATTATTTGAACGCTTGTTCTGGGATTTGGAGCTTTCTCTTCTCGAAAACAATACAGCTGTTGAAATTATTCAAGAGCTTAGGGAAAAGCTACGAAAGGAATTAGTCGGACGTGAAGTGAGCAGGAGCGAATTAAAATATATTATTCTTAACGCATTAAAAGACGAAATAAGTTCTGTTATAAAGGGTATTGATTTGGTTGAACTAATTAAAGAAAAGTTACAAAAGAAAAAACCATGCGTTATTTGTTTCTTTGGCGTTAATGGCAGTGGAAAAACAACAACCATAGCTAAAATAGCAAATTTGCTAAAGAAAAATGGATTGAGTGTTGTTCTTGCAGCTTCTGACACTTTTAGGGCTGCTGCTATTGATCAGTTAGAAGAGCATGCAAATCGGCTTGGTGTTAAGCTTATAAAACATCGTTATGGTGCTGATGCTGCTGCTGTCGCCTTTGATGCAATAAAACATGCTGAAGCAAAGGGTATAGATGTTGTGCTAATTGACACAGCAGGAAGAATGCATAGTGATGTAAATTTAATGGATGAAATGAAAAAGATTGTTAGGGTTGCGAAACCTGAGCTAAAAGTGTTTGTTGGTGAAAGCATAGTTGGAAATGATTGCGTTGAACAAGCAAGAAGATTTGACCAAGCTGTTGGTATTGATGCTGTTATCTTAACAAAAGCGGATGTAGATGAAAAAGGTGGTGCTATTGTTTCGATAAGCAAGGTTGTTGGAAAGCCAATAGCTTTTCTTGGTATTGGACAAGGTTATGATGATTTAATAAAAGTAAATAAAGAGAGCATACTTCGTTCTGTCGGGATTTAATGGCTAGTCTAAGAAAAATTTATTAAGAAAGAAAAGTGTCGATCTTAAAATGGAAATTAGCTATGATAAAGAAGCAGATGCGATGTATATAGAATTCCGTAAAGGTAAATTCGCTAAAAATAAAAAGATAGATGACTTTACAATCATAGATCTGGATGCTGAAGGAAATATTTTGGGTATTGAACTTCTTGAAGTGAGCAAAAGGATACCGATCGAATCTCTTACAGAAATACATGTAAAAAATTTGCTTACAGTTGCACGATAAAACAGATCTTCTATAAATGGGGCCACGGTCAAATCCTAATTAAAAATATATTTTCTGTTTTTTAGTATTCTAGGTACTGTCTTGTTCAGAGGATTTGACCAACGCTATAAATGGGAAAGTTTTTTAAACGGAAGTTGCTTTTCTGCTGTAAAAGAGAGGTGAAACAGAATGAAATTGATAACAAAGCCTGGCGATGCGCTTAAGGCAATGAAGAAAGAAAAGAACTTAAATAAGTCGATAGGAATTCTTGCCATAGCAGGGATCTTGTTTGGAATTTCTGTGTTAATAAGCGGAACAAGTTTAGCGAATTTAGTGCCGCAAGTACAAGCTTGGATGACAGGAACATACTGGGCTGCATTGATCACATTCTTGTTTGTGTTTGTCGGAGGTCTTTTCCTCGGGTGGTTAGTAAAAATTGTAATGACGACCCTTGGCTGTAAAGGAACTTATTTTGAGGGATTAACAGCAATAGCATATCCAGCATTTATGCTTTCAGTAGCAGGGATTATTTCAGCTTTAGTGAATTATATTCCATACGTTGGTAGCATATTGGCTTTCTTGGTAACAGTAGTCTTAGCTTGTGTCGCTTTTGCATTGACTTACAGGACAATAAAGGAATTGTTTGGTACTGATGTTATAACAGCATTTATTGGAGTGTTGATAGTATGGTCTGCAGTTGCTGCTGCTGGTGCTGCAACAATTCCAGGAATAATGTTAGCAGTAGGAAAGATTCCATTCATAGCAAAAGTTCCTGGCTTGGTTTAAACCTTTTCTTTTTTTATTTTTTTAAAATGAAAGAGATTGGTTATTATATTGGTGTTGTTGGATGTGCTGTAGTTCTTCTTTTTGGAATAGCAAGCATAATCTACGGTGTTTTGCAACCAGCTGAATTCAAGCAGTGGGGAACATATTACGGTATTTGGGGAATTGGTTGTGCTATTTTTGGATTTATGGGTTTGAGAATGACGAAAAGAAAAGCAAAAAGTTACAAAGTTGCAGGAAACCTGTTGCTGTTGATTTTTGGAATCGGCAGCGCAATAACAATGATCAGTATGTTTATCGGTCCTGCTTTAATGATTATCAGCGCGATAATTGGTTTTAAGTACAGTTAGGAACAGGCTTATGGAAATATAATTTTGTTATTGTAGAAAACTCCTTTTTTTAGCTTAACAGGTCGCCATTCGTCAAGAATTAATTCTGCTTTTAACCATGATGCAAGCTTTTTTGGATTTCCTATTGTTGCACTTAGTGCTATTAAATGTAAGTTAGGCAGTAAACGTTGAAGGATTGTTATCAGAATTTCAAGTGTTGGTCCTCTTCCAACATCGTTTAAAAGGTGGATTTCATCTATTATTGCAATGCCTATTTTTCTGAGCCATGGAGCATGATGCCTGATGAGGGAATCGAATTTTTCTGCTGTGCATACAATTAAGTCGTATTTATCAAGATAGGGATCTGCTGAATCAAGATTGCCGATTGATAAAGTGATTTTACAAAGATGAGCATATCTGTGCGTAAATAGATCATACTTTTCATTTGCTAATGCTTTTAATGGCACAATATAAATTGCTTTTTTTCTATGCTCTAAGATTTCTTTTAGCATTGCTAGTTCAGCAACGAGTGTTTTTCCGCTTGCTGTAGGCGTGCATACGAGAAGATTTTTTCTTTTAAGCAAACCAGCTTTGATTGATTTTTCCTGACATGGAGTAAGCTTTTTTATTCCTTCTTTTTCAAGAACCGCAAAAAGTTCTTCTGGAATTTCTTTTCTTATGTCTTTTAGGAGCATTGTGCTGTTAATTTTTTCTGTTTATTTAAATTTTATATATCTCTGCGGCATTCTAAAATCAAAAAAATAAGGCGACTAGGAGAGAAATGTTTAAAAGCGGAGTATGTTTGAATTATAAATATGAAACAAAAACTATATGATAAAGGAAAAGAAAAATATTCTTTAGCAAGTGCTGTTGGGCAGAACTTGTTTTTTGTGATTTACTTCGCAGTTGCCTTCATCGGAATGTCTTTCTTACAAATCAACAACATTCCTATAGCTTCAATCATTTACGTCGCTTTTATAGGAGTAATGTTGATTTTTGTTTTGAGAAAGCATCTATGCACACATTGTTTTTACTATGGGAAAATTTGCAATACTGGATGGGGAAAATTAGCAGCATGTTTATTCAAGAAAAATTCTGGCAATTACGAACTTGGTGGAAAACTTGCCAGTATAACATGGATGTTGGCAATGTTTTTTCCGATTATTGGAATGGTTATTGCTTTGATATTAAACTGGTTTTCAATAACCATTACTCTGCTATTAGGAGCATTCATTATTCTTAGTGTTGTAAATTTCTCTATTCATAAAAAATCATGTGTAAAATGTAAGATGAGGTTTGTATGTCCTGGAAGCATAGCAAAGCAATAGTATGCAACCGAAGTTGAAAATTATGCAAAAGAAAAGTATTGGTCACTTAATTGGTCACATAGCCTATATTTTTTTATACGGGGTATTGGTAATATCTACAGTTTTTCTTTACAATTCTGCTAATTTAGTAAAATTACTATACACGGGATGGGTGATCTTGACACTCGGGATTGTTTTTCTATTGTGGTCGAGCAAATCACGAAAGAAGGGGCATACAGAAGATAACTCTAGTAGAAAAGCTCTTGTTGAAAGTGGCATGTATGCTTTTGTCCGCCATCCAGAATTCTTGGGTCATATATTGATAATTTTTGCGCTTGTTATTATTTCACAGCACTTGATCTGCTTGATTACTGGAGCAATCTTAATTGTTTTACTATGCCTTGCAATAATAGAAGAGGAAAAGAGAAACATAAAAAAGTTTGGCGATTCATACAGGGATTATATGAAGAGAGTTCCGAGAATAAATTTAATCGTAGGGATTATTAAACACAGCAAGAGCAAAAGAAAAAAGACGTGATGCTTCTGCTTTAAACCCCAACATTTAAATATAAAAACATTTTCTGGTGACAAAATGCCGGTTGTGGGATTTAATTTTACAAAACTATCTGCTGAAAGAGGAAGAATAACAAGAGGAAAGATAAGCATTAATAATAACATCGGAATAGTAGATGTAAAAGAAGCTACTGCTTTAGCAGGTGGGAAACAAAAAGGAGTGGTTTTTGTTGTTTCTTTTGAAACTGAGTATAAGCCTGATATTGGAAAGATTGGCTTGGAAGGAGAAGCATTGTTCATTGGTAAAGCAGAAAAGGTTGATGAGATAATGAACGAATGGAAAAAGAATAAAAAGATTCCCAGTGATATTGCTAAAGGTGTGATTGTTCTGTCTTTAAACAAGTGCAATGTAGAGGCTCTTTTATTAAGCAAAGAGCTGGGACTTCCTGCGCCGATACCTCTGCCAAGGATAGATGTGAAAGAGGTAAAGAAGAAATAGTGAGGACGAAAGATTTTTAAACCCTCTTTAGTCTTATTTCTGAGCTAGATTCTGAAAATGGCAAAGAAAGAAGAAAAAGTAAATGAAATCAAGTTAAAAGTATCCGAAGCTCTGCAAGATGACGTAAACAAAGGAATAGTTAGGATTGACTTCAGCCTGATGAGAAAAATAGGCGTTAGGCCTGGAGACATAGTTGAAATCGAAGGTGGCAGAAAAACAGTTGCTCTTGCTGACAGAAGTTATCCTGGCGACATAGGACTAAACATAATCAGGATGGACGGTATAATTCGAAGAAATGCAAAAACGAGCATTGGTGAGATTGTTTCTGTAAGAAAAGCAGACATTAAAGAAGCAAAAAGGGTTGTAATTGCTCCTGCAAGCAAAGGTGTTTATATAAGAGCCTCTCCTGGCGTATTCAAAAGAGGTTTGCTTGGAAGGGCTGTGATAAAAGGAGATATCATTTCAACTGGTGGAACAAGAAGAAGAAAGCTAACCTTAATGGGAAGTCCTTTTTTTGAAGATATATTTAGGTTTATGGGGGAGGAAGCTTTTTCTGGTTTTGGCTTGAGCGGAGTTAAGTTCATAGTTGCACAGACAGATCCAAAAGGCGCTGTTCTGATAACTGAAAATACAGAACTAGTTGTTAATCCAGAGGCTATAGAAGTAAAAGAAGAGGCTGTTCCTGAAGTAACATATGAGGATATTGGCGGTTTAGACGAAGAGATAAAGAAAATAAGAGAAATGGTCGAGCTTCCGCTTAAGCATCCTGAGATTTTTGAAAGGCTCGGCATAGAGCCTCCAAAAGGTGTTTTGCTTTATGGGCCGCCAGGATGTGGAAAAACCTTGCTAGCTAAAGCTGTTGCTAATGAAAGTAACGCGCATTTCATTCTGATAAATGGGCCTGAAGTGATGAGTAAATTCTATGGCGAAAGCGAAGAAAACCTTAGAAAGAAATTCGAGGAAGCTGAAAAGAATGCTCCAAGCATAATTTTCATTGATGAAATTGATGCTATTGCTCCGAAAAGAGAGGAAGTTAGGGGCGAAGTTGAAAGAAGAGTTGTAGCTCAGTTGCTTACTTTGCTTGATGGTTTAAAATCAAGAGGAAAAGTTATAGTTATTGGTGCAACAAATGTTCCAGGAATACTTGATCCTGCTTTAAGAAGACCTGGAAGGTTTGACAGGGAAATCGAGATCGGTGTTCCTGATAAAAAAGGAAGGCTTGAGATTCTGAAGATTCACACAAGAAATATGCCTTTATTTACACGAGAAATGGCTTTGAATGAATCAAAGTTAAAAGAGAGCGATAAGAAAGTTGTTGTAGGGGTACTTGCTGAATTGAAAGATGACACCAGCGATGAAGGTATTGAAAAGGCAATTGAAAATTATGTTAAAAAATATAAAACAAAAATTGATAAGAAAAAGTACTTTGGATTAGTGAAGGATATAATTAAAGATTCTCGCGTTGTTAATCTAGATGAAGTAGCTGAAATAACTTATGGTTTTGTTGGTGCTGATTTAGCTGCTTTATGTAAAGAAGCTGCGATGATCGTTCTGCGAAGGGTTTTGCCTGAGCTTAAGTTATTTGAAGAAGATAGGGAACTGCCAAAAGAAACGCTTGAAAAATTAGTCGTTACAAAAAAAGATTTTCTGAACGCATTGAAAGTTGTTAGACCAAGCGCAATGAGAGAGGTTCTTGTCGAAGTTCCTAATATTAAATGGAGTGATATAGGTGGTTTAGAAGGAGTAAAAAGAGAACTCAGGGAAGCTGTTGAATGGCCTCTGAAATATCCTGAAGTTTTTAGACATATGGGAATAAAGCCGCCAAAGGGAATTTTGCTTTATGGAGCTCCTGGAACAGGTAAAACCTTGCTAGCTAAAGCTGTTGCTAACGAAAGCAAAGCGAATTTTATTTTGGTTAAAGGGCCAGAGCTTCTCTCAAAATGGGTTGGCGAAAGTGAGAAAGCTGTTAGAGAAGTTTTCAAAAAAGCGAGACAAGTTAGTCCTACTATAATCTTCTTTGATGAAATTGATTCTCTTGCGCCAAGAAGAGGAATGGGTGCTGACAGTCACGTAACTGAAAGGGTTGTGAACCAGATCTTAACAGAGATGGACGGTTTAGAAGAATTACATGATGTTGTTGTAATTGCTGCCACAAATAGGCCTGATATAGTTGATCCTGCTTTGCTTAGACCAGGACGATTTGACAGGCTAATCTTAACTCCAGTTCCTGATAAAGCTGCAAGAAAGAAGATTTTTGAAGTCCATACAAAGCATATGCCCTTGGCAAAAGATGTTGATCTTGATAAGCTTGCAGAAATGACAGAGGGCTATGTTGGTGCTGATATAGAAGCTTTATGCAGAGAGGCTGCTATGATAGCTTTAAGAGAAAATATTGAAAGCAAGGAAGTGAAGACGAAACATTTCAAAGACGCTATGAAGAAGGTAGGTCCTTCTGTGACAAAAGATATTGAAAAAGCGTATGAAGAATTTGCAAAGCAGAGCAGAGCTGCCAGAGCAAAACAGATGAAAGAAGAGATTAGTTATATGGGTTAGCTGTTAATTATTTGGGATAGCTTCACTTCTGTTGGGGTATACAAAATTTAATAAACATCATTTATTTTCTCAATTTTAAATGTCAAGGAAGAAAGTCGAGGCTGGTGATGAAGTAGAGATTATATTAAAAGATGGAACTCGATACAAGGGTATTTTAATGCCCAGACCTGCTTTATACAAAGACGATCATGTTGTTCTAAAACTTCCGAATGGGTATAACATTGGAATAGAGAAGAAGAAGGTTAAAGAAATAAAACTCGTCAAAAAATACGAAGAGAAAAAAGCAAAAAAAGAAAAAACAAAGAAGAATCCTTCTTTGCCAAACGTTCTGTTGATTAGCTGCGGTGGAACAATAAGCAGCAGGGTTGATTACAGAACAGGGGGCGTTTATGCTGATTATACAGCTGAGGATTTTGTTGCAATGTGTCCTGAATTAGCTGAAATAGCCAACATAGACGCAAAGCAATTAATGCAAATCATGAGTGAAGATATGAATCATGAAGAATGGATTAAAATTGCTGAAGCTGTTTTTGATGCATTGCAGCGTTATGATGGCGTTGTTGTTACTCAGGGAACTGACACATTGCATTACACAACTGCTGCCCTTTCCTTTTTCCTCAGGAACATTGGAAAGCCCGTCATTGTTACTGGTGCCCAAAGAAGTATTGACAGGCCAAGCAGTGATGCTTTTATGAATTTGATTTGTTCTGTTATTGCTGCGAAAAGCGACCTCGCAGGAGTTTATTGCTGCATGCATGGAACAATAAACGATGATTTTTGTTATTTGCTTAGAGGAACAAAGGTTAGAAAGATGCACACAAGCAGAAGAGACGCCTTCAGACCCATCAATGATTTGCCAATGGCAAAAATTTTTCCTAGCGGTAAATTAGAGCTCATCCAAAGTTGTCCAAAGAGAACAAATAACATTGGAAAGCTGGAGGCTTTCTTTGAGCCAAAAGTTGCACTGGTTTATGTTTATCCTGGGATGGATCCTGAAATCATTTCATTTTACAGAAAAAAGAAATTCAAAGGACTTGTACTCGCTGCAACTGCGTTAGGACATGTTCCAACAAGCAAAAAAAGATATAGTCTTATTCCTGAATTAAAGAAAGCAATAGCTGATGGAATGATTGTTGTGATTGCGAGTCAAACACTTTATGGAAGGGTTCATCCTTATGTTTATACAAATTTAAGAAAACTTTCAATGGAGCTTGGTTGTGTTTTTGCAAGCGACATGTTGCCAGAAGCTGCTTATATTAAACTCGGATGGTTGCTCGGAAAGTACAGGGATAAAGAAAAAATAAAAGAATTGATGCAGTATAACTTTGCTGGAGAAATAAATGATAGACATCTTCCAGATATGTTTTTATTTTAATTTTTAAATGCGGTTAGTAGATTTACTTAATAAAATACGTTGGGACGAACACGAAAATGAAGAGGATTATGAAGTTTGGATTTATGACAGGATTGCTAAAAAGGAAAAGAAGATTGCTTTCAAAATGATAGCAAACATCGGAAAGAGCTTTATTGAGCTTATTGATAGCACTGAAATTCCGCTGCACAGGATAAGAAAAATTGTTAAGAGAGGTGAGGTTGTTTGGGAAAAGAGAAGATAGATTATGCTAAGATTGGCTTTAAATGCGGTCTGGAAATACATCAACAGCTTGAAGGAAAAAAACTCTTTTGCCAATGCAGTACTGCCAATGTTCAACTAAAACCAGATATTTTTGCTGAAAGAAAACTAAGAGCTGTTGTTGGTGAAACAGGAATTGTTGATAAGGCAGCTGCTTTTGAAGCTGCAAAGGGAAAACTGTTTTTGTATAAGGCACATAGTTCTGATTGCTGCTTAGTTGAGCTAGATGAAGAGCCACCGCATCCAATAAATCCTGATGCTGTAAAGGTTGCTGTTACAGTAGCTAAACTTCTCAATGCAAAGCTCGTTGACGAGATTCAGGTGATGAGAAAGACAGTGATAGATGGAAGTAATGTTACAGGATTTCAAAGAACAGCACTCGTTGCGCTTAATGGCTGGATTGAAACAAGCAGGGGAAAGGTTAGCATTCCTACAATTTGCCTTGAGGAAGAAGCTGCTCAGAAAATCGAAGAAAGCGAAAAAACAACTACATACAAGCTTGATAGGCTTGGAATTCCATTGATAGAAATAGCAACAGGCCCTGAAATCAAAGATCCGGAACATGCAAAAGAGGTTGCTGAAAAGCTCGGCTTGATTCTGAGAAGTGTAAAAGGCGTTAAAAGAGGCATAGGAACTATAAGACAGGATGTAAATCTTTCGATAAAAGGTAGGGCGAGGGTTGAGATAAAGGGATTTCAGGATTTAGAAAGTATTCCAAAAATCATTGAATATGAGGTTAGGAGATTGCTTTCGTTGAAGGAAAGAAACGAACCAGAAGTAAGAAAGGCAAATCCTGATGGAACAACTTCCTTTTTAAGGCCGATGCCAGGTGCAGCAAGGCTTTATCCTGAAACTGATATTCCTCCATTCAAGATTGATTTTGAGGTTGAGCTGCCTGAATTGATAGAAGAGAAAATAAAGAGGTATGAAAAACTCGGATTAGATAGAGATTTGGCAAAAGCTATTGCTAAGTCTAAAAAGAGTAAATTATTTGATGCTGCTTTAGAAAAGACAAAGTTAAAACCGGGCTTTGTTGCTGAAGTTATATTTTCCAAACCAAAAGAATTGCAGAGGGAAGATGTTGCAGTTGAAAAAATAAGCGAAGAAGTATTTTTGAAATTGCTTGGATATTTAGCTGAAGAAAAAATAGCGAAGGAAAGCGTTGAGCTTGTGCTGAAGGATGCTGCACAAGAAAAGCTTGACTTCAAGAAATACTTTGTTCTGAGCGATGCTGAGTTAAAAAAAGAATTGAAAAGGATTGTAGATGCAAATCCAGGACTGCCTTTCAAAGCGTTAATAGGAAAAGCAATGCAGAAGTTAAGGGGAAAAGCGAGCGGAAGAAAAATAGCCGAGTTCCTAAAAGAACTTCTTAAAAGATAACGAGCCCGCGGGGATTTGAACCCCGGATCCCCGGCTTAGGAGGCCGGTGCCTTATCCAGACTAGGCTACGGGCTCAAAGCTTTTGCTTAAAGAAAAAGTTTTTAATCGATTTAAATTATTTTCTTTTATGCCGCGGTCGCATAACCTGGTATTGCGCCAGCCTGGAGAGCTGGTGTCCCTTTGGGGACGTGTGGGTTCGAATCCCACCCGCGGCGTTTCTTTTACCTTACTTCTATGCCGCCTAAACGTTTAAACATGCTTAAGCCAAATCTGAGTTTTTCTTTGCTATGCGCATAGAGTGTAAAGATTGGTTCGTCCTTTAAAACAGATTCGCCCTCATGTTTGTAAAGAAACATGCCTGCATCTTTGTCTTTTGGTGCGCCTGCTGCTCTTGCCATTTTTCTGACAGAGATGCAATCGATATTTGCTATATGGCCTGTCCTTGGTGCTCTATATGTATATTTAAATGGACCTGGAACAAGATCCTCTGGTTTTATGTTCGGGTCACCTCCTTGAGCTTCTATGATTTCTTTCATTTTTTTATATGCCTCACCCGATTTAAGGATATTAATTACTTTCTGATGGGCTTTTTTTTCACCGACCATTTCAAGAAGCAAAGTAGCCATTTTAACTGCTTTTCGTTCCAGATCGCGAGGTCTTCTTGGATCACGCATTAAAGTCCAGAGTATTGTCTTTGCTTCTAAGATTGGACCTATTCCATTGCCAATCGGTTCTTTTCCATCACTGAGCATTACTCTTATGTTCATACCTAAATTTTTTCCAACAAGTTTAAACTTTTTTTCCAGGCTTAGAGCTCTTGTTCTGGTTTTAATCTTTGTTTCTTTTCCTAACGGGATGTCTATCAAGACATGCGTAGCTCCGACAGCAGCTTTTTTAGCAAGTATTGAAGCTAAAAGCATTCCTTCTGGGTCAAGAGCTAAAGGATCGCGCAATTTAATCAATTTATCATCAGCTGAAGCAAGTTCCATTGCTCCGCCCCAGACTATGCAACCATTTGTTTTTAATACAATTTTTTTCATTTGTTCAAGCGTTAAAGCCACTGGTGCAAGAACTTCCATTGTGTCAGCGGTTCCTGCTGGACTAGTTATGCTCCTGCTGCTCGTTTTTGGTATGGTATAACCAGCAGCAGCGATTATTGGAACAATGAGCATTGATGTCCTATTTCCAGGGACGCCGCCACTACAATTATGAACGCATATTGGTGCAGATCCAACCATAAACTTGTTGAATCCATCAATTTTGAAATCATAAACATATTTTGAGTCTGATTTTATTTTTTTGATATTTTTTACTTCAAGTACAGACAAATGACCTGTAAGTAATTTCTTAACATCCTCGCTTTTGATATAATTCATTACGCTAAGCAATTTCTCTTTTGTCATAAATTTTTGTCTTTTTAGACATCTCCTGAACTCCCAACCAACACTTTTTGTTTCTATCTCTCCGCATTCTTTTATTGGTATAAGATTAATATAAGCGACGTTTGATTTCTTTCTTCCGCCAAACAAGTTCCTCGCCTGGGTGTAAATCGTATAAGCAGTAGCTGTCATATATTTTCCACTCGGGAATCTACGTTGAGACTTATTTTTAATAGAAAGTGTTGACGACATACCCAACATGGATAATAAGTATTGTAGCTCAATAGCAAGTTTTTTTGATACAGTAACATAAGCCGTTTCATATCCACGCCTTGTATGTCCGTCGCACTTGAAAAGCGTTCTAAGAAATTCTAATTTCATTTCATCACTAACATCAAAGAGAAAAGAAGGTATGCTCTTTTCTAAAGCTTTTTTTCCAACTTTAAGAGCGTGAAGAATAGAAGACAGATTTTGACTATATATAGTAACTCTAACAGCTGTTTTGTGTGGATAGTTAATTGTAGGTTTGATTTTGAATACCTTCTTAATACAGTATATCGCATCTTTGATCAGATCTTTCTCATGCGAACCAAAATTTAGAAAGACTCCTTGATAATTCGCAAATCCTTCTGTGATATAGTATCCAAGAAAACGTATAAATTCTGGAGTTATTTTAATTACGTTTTTGAATTGCTTGCCTCTTTTTTTGGTCTTTACATTTAGTTCAATCTCTTTTATAGGTTTATCGTTTTTTAAACCCGAAGGGACAATAACAAAATCGCCTTTTTTTAAAGAACATGCAGGTATGTTTTTTATCTTACCTTTTTTTAGAACAAAAATAGTATGATCGGGAGTGACTTTAATAGTTCTGTTTCCTCTTAAAGTAATGAGGTATAAATATCTAGGAGAGGGTGCCCTAAATACACCAGAAACAGGTTTGAATTCAACTTCTCCAGCTTCATTGTAAGTTAGCGCACAAAGGCCATTCAAGTTTTTTGATGTAAATTCAGCTCCGTCTTTATAAACAATATCAGCAGGATCACATTGCGCAAAAATATTGTCTATTACTTCTCCTATTGATTTAACTTTAACACTGCCGCTGTTTCTAATCATGACTGGAACATCCCATGATAAACAATGCTTATCAAGGATTGGATGTCTATTAAGCTTTAATTTTCCGCCATAATGGACTATTGCCTTTGTTAGGTTAACTGTCTCATCTAAAGTCATGCCTTTCGTATAGCATGCGCCGATAAAATATGTAAGTTCAACTTGACTAAGTTTATCTTCAACCAATTCTTTTATTATTTCAAATATTTCTTTTCGTTTAAGCGGAATTCCGTCTAACTTTTTTTTGATGGCGAAGACGCCAGAAGGTTTTGGCCTTAAATCGATATCAACAATATCGCCATCTTTCACATTCAGCTTCTTTAGAACTTCTTCAAACAAGCCTATATGCCCTTTTGGAACTGCTTTTTCAGTTTGAGCAATATCAACTATCGCTGTTGTTTCACGTTTTCTGAATTTTATTTTTATACGGTCTTCTGAAAATAAATCAAGCCTTCGAGCATCTTCCTCATTAAGCACAGCTATTAGTATGCCTCCAGTTGCTATGTCCATGTCTCTTACAACGAGCTTCAATTTATTTACCTCTTTTTTCTTTTCGCGTTTCTCTATACATTTTTACAAAGGTTATAATCAATGCTAGGCTTAGTGGTCCTGCGATGATTCCTATCAAACCCATTAATCTTAATCCTCCGAATAAACCGATAACGACAAGCAAAGGATGTATCTTTGCCTTTTTTCCGACTAGTTTTGGTTTAAAGAATGTATCTATCGATGAAACTGTTATGCCACCAATCAAAATTATGATTGCAGAAAACATATTTCCAAATATTAGCTGAAGTAAAACTGCAGGAACCCAGATTATTGTAGGGCCGATTAAAGGTATGAATGCTAGTATTCCAATCAAGGTCGCCCATAAGATTGGAGTTGAGATTCCTGCGATTTTAAAAGCAAGCGCAGAAATGATACCTTCTATTATTGCGACAAAAAGAAATCCTTTTATTATTGCTCTTGTGACTTCTTTTAGTTGATTGAATATCTTTTCTTCTTGCTTGGATTCCAAAGGCGTTAATCGTCTTATTTTTGCAATGATTTCTTTCCCATCTCTTAGTAAAAAGAACGACGTGAAGAAAATTAAAATGAATTCGAGCAATCTTTGGGGTATGCTAAAAACAAGTTCATATCCTGTTTTTGTTAGATAATCTGTGATTTTTTTGAAAGTCTCAAAAATCGCTGTTTTTATTCCCGGTCTTTTTAACAGTTCACAGAAAAATCCTCTTTTGCATTCTTCAAATTCGCTATAAATGATCTGTTTAAATCTTAAGTATCCAACAGATGCCTCTTTAGCAAGCTGGTAGACAAGCATTGTTGCTGGTACAAGGATTATTACAATAATAAGCGCTGTAACTATTGCTGCTGCTAAATTTTTATGCTTGAATTTTTTATAGAACCATTGATATAGTGGGTAGAATAAATAAGATAAAACAGCGCCTGCAATTAATGATGTGAGAAATGATTTAATGATCAAGAAGCCGATAACTGCAAAGAGAATTAAAAGTACTGCAATAAAAAGTCTGATACCTCTTTTATTGTTTGGCATTGAGAATTGGAATTAAAGAAAGTATATAAAATTTTTTGATGGGCCCGCCCGGAATCGAACCGGGGACCTTCTCCGCGTCAGGGAGACGTCATAGCCACTAGACTACGGGCCCATAGCACTGCTTTACAAAAACGATTTATATATTTTTGGTTTTATGTTTTGGGTTTTGGAAATATTTAAAATTTACATCCTTTGATTATGGTGTATGTTCAATTTTTTAAAGAAACTCTTTATGGGAAAGCGTTCAGGTATAGCCGTTGTTATTGGATTAAATCAGATCAATGACGAGTTAAATAAACACTATGAAAATGTTGTAAGTAAGATAGAAAAACGGATTTCTAACCTAGAAAATCTTTTCTCAAACTATGTTGATTCTTTAGCGCAGATGGCAGAGCAGCTTAGAAATGCTGAAATAAAATTAAAAATTGATGAAAAAACCAAATCCATTGTTATTTCTCAGAGAGAGAATTATTTGAAACATTTAAACTTATTAATTGAGCAGCTTAAATCAATTAAATTATCAAATGTCGATGAGTTCGCAAAAGGTATTTTTTTGGTTGAAACTAAGCTTAATGCTTTTTTTAAAAGCGCGGTAAGAAGTAGGGAATTAGCTAAACATTTATTTTTTGATGAGATTGAGGGTGTTGACAAAGCACTAAATTTTATACGGAGATTGATAGAAAACAGTAAGGCTGTTTTAGAAGAGAATAATGTCTTGCTTTTTTATAAGTTAAGAGAGAAATATGAAGCGTTCAAATCTGTTTCGACTAAAAGAAAAGAGGTTGCAGATTTGATTTTAGATGCAAAGAAAAAACTTGTTGAACTTGGGCGTGAAAAGGAATCACTTGAACATGAATTAGAAGCACTTAAACACGACCCAAAATTTAGTGAATTTACTCTCTTGCAAAAAGAAAATGATGAACTTGAATATACTATTGAGCGATTAAAATCAAAAACACTTGAATTGTTTTCTCCTATCCAAAGGCCATTGAGGAAATTTTCAAGGATTGTTTCAGAAAAAGAGGACATTAAGTTGATTGAGGCTTATCTAAGAGGCCCTTTTGATGCTTTGATTTCTGATGAGAAGTTGAGAATTTTAAAATTGTTAGCCGATTTAAAGCGGTGTGTTTCTATTGATCAAATTGATTTAAAAGATAAAAAGAAGGAAACTGTTTTCAATAACATAGAAAAGATTAATTTTTCTGTGCTGAATTCAATTCTTGAAGATTATAAATCAATTTGTGAAAAGAAGACGCTGGTCAAAAAGAAGTTGTACAATAATCAAATAACATTAAGAAAAAAAGAGATTCAATATCGGCTTGAATATATTGATGCAAAAATAAGGGAAGAAAAGGAAAAATTGCTGCGCGCTGAAGAGCGGAAGAAACGACTTGACGAGGAGTTTTTTCCTTTAAAAAGAGAATTTGAAAATGACTTGGGAAAATTTCTTGGCAAAGAAGTGACGATAAGTTTTTAAAAAGAAAATCAGATATTTCTTTTACAGCCCCGTGGTGTAGCGGTCAAGCATCCAGGCCTTTGGAGCCTGGGACGGCGGTTCGAATTAACCCTTTCCGCCAAACTTTTAGAAAAAGTTTGATCAAAAACGGAAAAAGTGCACCTTCGGTGCAACCAAACTTTTAGAAAAAGTTTGATCAAAAACGGAAAGGGAACGAAAATCCGCCCGGGGCTATTTACTACATTAGTTCTGACTCTGCGAGCCCACTTTAAAGAACAAAACATTTAAATAAATAGAATTAGTACTAAACTTATGATGAAAACGAAAAACAAAAGATTGATTTATGCTTTGATTATTGCACTCGCTATTATAGGGGTTGTTTTGTTTGTGTATTTAAGCAAATCAGCAATTACCCAGAGAGAAGTAGAAGAAATTACAGCACCTGCAATAGAAGAAGAATTTCCTGAAAAAGAAACAGGTATTCCCAATCCTGCTAGTGTTTATTGCGAAGATTTAGGATACAATTACGTAATAAGAACTAACCCTAAAACTAAAGGACAATATGGAATATGTATTTTTCCTGATGGAAATGAATGTGAGGAGTGGGAATTTTATAGAGGAAAATGTGGACAAAAATTTACTTTTTGTGAACAACAAGGATTTAGAATAGAAAACAGAATTGATAATATGGGTACTTGGACTGCAGAATATGCTGTTTGTATTTTTGATGATGGTTCTGAGTGTCTGGAACAGGCTTATTTTGATGGTAAATGTAATCCTTCTGAATGTAAAAAATGGAAAATGTCAGAAGGCGGATGTATAAAATCTTAATGATTTTCAGCGGACTTGCAACTCGGAATTTTTGCCTTCGGGAACGTTGCATTAAAATTCCGTCTTCCCTTCGGTCAGAGGCTTCTTGCGCAAAACAAGAAGATTTAAGTAAAATGTTTTAATTATCCTATGCAAGAGGTGAAAAAAAGATGTTATCAAAAATACCTGCAAATCTTGAGAAAATAAAAAAAGAGGATTTGGACAAAGAGATACTAAGAATTGGAATAATAGCTGAATTGGATGCTATAAATCTTTATGAGCAAATGGCAGCTATGACTGAAAACGAAAATATTAGGAAAGTTCTTTTGGATATAGCAAAAGAAGAGAAGACACATGTAGGTGAGTTTCAAACTTTACTATTAAAAGAAGATAAAGAACAAGAAAAAGAGTTAGAAGAGGGTAAAAAAGAAATTGCTGAATTAACTGATAAATAACCAGTAGCGACATTTCTTGGTTCAGTTTCGATTTCGAATTCGATATATTTATAAATGAATGCTAGATCTTGAACAAAAAGCTTAACATTCTCACGCCGAGAGGCGTGATAATTAGTTGGATGATAAAATGGTAGGCGTGTTCGATGTTTACCCAAATGATTTGATCGAGAAGGCTGCTGAAGAACTGAAGAAAGTTTCAGAGATAAAGCCGCCAGAATGGGCAAAGTTTGTTAAAACGGGTGTTCATAAAGAAAGGCCCCCTGCAGATCCTGATTGGTGGTATAAAAGGGTTGCCGCAATTCTAAGAACGATTTACGCAAGAGGTCCGATTGGAGTAAGTAAACTGCGGACAAAATATGGAGGAAAAAGAAGAAGGGGTCATAAAATGCCCCATCATAGGAAAGGTAGCGGTAGCGTGATAAGAAAAGCATTGCAGCAGCTTGAAAAAGCCGGTTTAGTGGAGCAATCAAAAGATAAGTTGAGAAAAGGACGAATAATTACAGCAAAAGGAAAAAGTTTTCTTGATAAGATTGCTATAGGTCTTTTAAAGAAGCAAAAATAAAATGGCAAGGCATAAACCAACTGCGAAAAAAAGAAGGCTTGTAAAGAAAATGAAGCAAACAAGATGGGCACCATTTTGGACAGTGCTAAAGGTATATGGTCCTGGAAGAAGAGTCCATCCAGGAAGACATACTAGAATAAAAAGGAGCTGGCGTAGAACGAGAACTAAAGCTTAAAATGAGTTTTCCAATACATCGTGAGGAGAGATTCGTGGAGATGAATAGGAAAAAATTAGAGGATTTATTGTTTGCTTTTAATAGCATTGCTAAGAAAGCAAGAATTCCGAGAGAGGTTTTTAGAGAAATGCTAAAAAAGAATGATGTTCCAAAAGAATTGCAGCAACCACTAGAACGAGCTGTTTATGGACGCTCTAAATATGTCGGCCTTGGCAGAGAAGTTCCTGTTGGAAATTGTGTTGGAGTACTCGATAAATATTTCGGAGGATGGTGTTGTTTAAGCCTTACTGAAACAGTAGGATATTTCAGTTTAGGTTTGTTGGTTAAATTTGGAGCTTATATTTACAATATTATTCATAGCATTTATAATGCGGTTAGCACTATTTTGCCTTTCAATTTATACAAAAAGAAAAATGCCTGAAGAAAAAACGCTTGAAAGGATATATGTAGTTCCGCTTAGAAAAGAATGGTTAAAAGTAGCCCATTATAGAAGGGCAGAAAAAGCTGTAAGGGCAGTGAAGGCTTTTGTAGCTAAGCATATGAAAGTCGCACTTGAAGATGTTAAGCTCGGGAAATATTTGAACGAAGCTATTTGGCAACGTGGTGCAAAGAGACCTCCTCACAAGATAAAAATCATTGTTAAGAAAGAGAAAGAAAAGGCTTTTGCTGAGCTTGAAGGTTATGAAAAATTAAAGGAAAAAGAAGAAATGAAGTTAAAGAAAAAGAAAAAGGAGGTTGAAAAAGGAAAAGAAAAAGAAGAAATGAAAGTCGAAAAGAAAGAACAAAAAGAAGAAAAAGCTGAAAAAAAGCGAAAAGAAGAAAAGACTGAAAAAGAAAAGGAAGAAGTAATTAAATCTAATTCTGATGAAAATAAAAGAGCTGTGTGAAGATTTTATAGTATATGAAGTTCCGTTGATTGAAAAATTAAAGGTAAAAGGAAAATTCACTTATTTTGTTTTAATGAAAAAAGACTACACAACGATTTCTGCTTTAAAGCTTGTGTCAAAGAAGGTTAAAATTCCTTTGAAATATTTTGGATTTGCTGGAAATAAAGATAGACATGCAGTAACATTTCAGCTTTGTTCTGTAAAGTTTGCTGGGGTACAAAGACTTAAGAATGTACCTTTAAGAGACATAAGGGTTGTTCCTGTAGGAAAAGGCGATAAGCCAATCAAGCTTGGCGATTTAAAAGGAAATTATTTCAAGATTACTGTAAGAAATCTCGATAAGGAGATCACTATAAAAGAAAAGGACATACCAAATTTTTTTGACGAGCAAAGATTTGGAAAAGAAGGGATAAATATCCACATAGGAAAGTTGCTTGTCAAAAAACAATTTTGTGATGCTGCGTCACTGATAAAAAATAAAGAGATTGCAAAGCATCTAGAGAAATATCCCAAAGATTGCGTTGGTGCATTGAGAAGGATTCCTCGCCAACTTTTAAAGTTGTATGTTCATGCTTATCAAAGCTGGTTGTGGAATGGGTGTGCAAGAAAGGTAATAGAAAAAGGCACAGGAAGTGACATTATGGCGCCCATTATTGGGTTTGGTACTGAGCTAGAAAAATATTCTGATTTGATAAGAAAGGTTGTGGAAGAACGAATGAAAGAAGAGAACATAACTATGAGAGATTTTGTTTTTCACCAAATTCCTGAATTGAGCGCAGGCGGTGATGATAGAGCGCTATTCGTTAGACCAAAGATAATTGACTATAAATATGCAACTGATGAATTGCATAAGGGAAAGAAAAAATTGACGATTAAATTTTTTCTTCCAAAAGGAAGCTACGCAACAAATGTAATTAAATTTCTCCTCGAATGATTTTTAGTATCTGTTTGCTCGCCCTTTTAGATGCAGTAAATCCGTTTTCTGTGCTGATGTTAATTACTCTATCTCCATAGTATTCAAGTACAGGTTCTGTCTGTTCTTTATAGATTTTCAATCTTTCGCGAATTGCTTCTGGTTTATCATCTTCACGCTGGATTAGAGCAGTACCACACTGGTCGCATATCCCTGGTGTCTTCGGAGGCATAGAAATCAAATTATAGATTGCACCGCATTTTGGACAAATTCTTCTATTGCTTAATCTTCTTATGATTTCATCTTCGGATAAAACAAAATTAAAAATATAATCTATTTTGAACGTCCTGTCAAGGGTTTTTGCTTGTTCGACATTTCTCGGGTAACCATCAAGAATAAATCCATTTTTGCAGTCGGGCTTTTCTATTCTTCGTTTTAGTACTTCAAGCACAAGATCGTCTGGAACAAGTTCGCCTCGATCCATATATGACTTCGCTTTAATACCAAGGTCTGTTTTATTCTTGACTTCTTCTCTTAGAAGATCCCCGGTTGAGATATGTGGAATTCCTAGCTCTTTTTTAACTATAGAAGCTATGGTTCCTTTTCCGCTTCCTGGAGGACCAAAAAAGACTATTATCATTTTTTAGCCAAGATATGCCAATTCTTCTTTAAGTTCTGTTTCTTTTGTCCAGCTTTTTGCTGATTTTTCAATAATCCGTGCGCTTTCTTTTTTTATAATTTTCCATTTTTGCCAAACGAGTTTTATGTAATCAGCTGTTTTTCTGTCAGTTTCGTCTATTGCTGTTAGCATGTTCTGGCGTAATAGATAAAGAATGGTTCTGAACAAAGAGTAAATCTTTTCTCTTTCTTTGTCTGTGAAAGCGCGTGATTCGTGCATATCGATGAAATCTGCTTCTGGAAATAAGATTTGTTTTAGAAATTTTGACAAAGTTGAAAGTTTATCGTTTATTTTTCTTCTGATTTCACGGAGAAAAAAATGTTCGTTCTCTATTGTGCTGATTTCAAATTCGTTGTTTATTGCATTAAACTCTGGAAGATTGTACTTCTGTTTGAGATGTTGATAAATTTTTTTAGCATCCATTTTATAACTTTTCTAGATATGCTTCAACTGGTTTTAGGGCTATAGTTGACCAATCTTCCATATCTGCGTTTTCATGAACGTATTTTAGTTCATCTATAGTAACCATTTTGCTGAAATGTATTTCTTTACCTTTTGGAATTATGTCTTTTTTTGTTTCTGCTATGTAGAGCAAACCGAAATGAACACTGCTAACGGGTGTTTTATCATAATTTATATAACCAATTAGTTTCAGGTTAAAGTTGCTCGTGCCGAGCTCTTCTTCTAGTTCTCTAAGTACGCTTGCTTCAATCGGATTTGCTTCATTTGATTCTTTATCCTGTAAATCAACATGGCCTCCAAAGCCAAAGGAAAACTTGCCCCTTAAACGAGCTTCTGCAACGTTTTCTTTCTTTTTGCTTCTCTGGTATAGCAAAACTTTTTTTGTAAAGGGATTAAGAACAATGACATAGCCAATTGGTTGCTTGTATTCTGGTCTTGTTTCCATCAAATCGCGTTCATGCCATTCCTGATTTTGAAGAATTCTTTTAATGAAATCTGTTTCTTCGCTGTGCTCTTTAAATCCCTCAAAATAGGAGTCATTGGAAAACAGAGTTTCTCTTCTTACAACCATTATTTTCCTTTTCATTTTTATGACCTCTTTAAAAGCCTCCGGTGGGATTCGAACCCACGACCTGCTGGTTACAAGCCAGCCGCTCTCCCGCTGAGCTACGGAGGCGTTAGTAAATAGAGAGAAAAAGGTTGTTATAAAAATCTTATGCTCTCCAGGCAGGATATGCCTGGCTTGGATGAAATAAACCTGGTTTTTCTGGCGTAAATGGAGCAAGTTTAAACCATTGTTTAAGCCATGCTTGAAAATTGTATGCTTCGCGGTATAAATCAAGTTTTTTATCTTCGAAATCTTTTTTTAATAGTTTTTTTGCTACTGCTGTTCCGAAGGCCTTTAATATCGGATGCTTTTTGAAAAAT
>QMQQ01000002.1 GCA_003648985.1 Candidatus Woesearchaeota archaeon
ATATTAAGGATTTAAAAACGTTTAAATACTTCTTTTTATTCTTGTTTTTTTGATGAACAAAAAAGGTATCTCTGCGCTGCTCGCAACATTGCTTTTATTAGGTGTTGCAGTTGGGCTTGGTGTGCTTGTTATGAACTGGGGTAGGGCAATCATTGAAGGTAATGCTCAATGCAGTGTAAAAAGTGGGTTAAAGATAATCGAGCTCGGTGGCAAGCCTCAAATATGTTATAGCAAGGGGATGAATGGGTTTATTAGGGTTATGGTTGAAAACGGTCCAAACATAGATATTGAAGGCCTGATTTTTAGAATAATAGGAACTAAGAATGTTTATACAACAGAGATACCAACAAAGATAAAGAGGGGACATGCTTTAATGCCAATCGTTCCTTATGATTATGATCAATTTGGTGAAATTATTGAAGTTAAGATTACACCAAGGATAAAGGTTTATGGTGATGAAACAGCAATTTGTCCTGAACAGGCCATAGTGGTGACTTCTTTAGAGGAATGCTGAAATGGTTGAGATTGAAATTGATTGGACTAAAAGCGTTGGAGAAAATGCTTCTATTTATTTTGAAAGAACTAAAAAGTTAAAGAAGAAGCTTGAAGGTGCAAAACGAGCTCTTGCTGAAGCAAAAGAAAAGCTAAAGAAGCTTGCGCAGAAAATTGAAAAAGAAAGAAAAGAGAAGAGGACAAAAAAGGAAAGAAAGAAAGAATGGTATGAAAAGTTTAGATGGTTTTTTAGTTCTCAAGGATTTTTATGTATCGGCGGAAGAGATGCAACGACAAATGAAATTGTGATTAAGAAATATACTGAAAAAGATGATTTGGTGTTTCATGCCGATTTCAGCGGAGCTCCATTTTTTGTTGTGAAAAGTCAAGGAAAGAAAATTGACAAACAAAGCATAGAAGAATGCGGCATTGCTGCAGGCAGCTTTTCTAAAGCATGGCGTTTGGGTTTGAGCTATGTTGATGTTTATTTTGTTAGGCCTGAACAGGTTAGCAAAAAAACAAAGGCTGGAGAATATCTTACAAAAGGTGCATTTATGATTTACGGTAAGAAGAATTATATGAAAGTAGAATTAAAACTTGCTGTTAGTTGTGCTGAGGGAAAAGTGATTTCTGGTCCTGTTGAAGCTGTTGCAAAACAAACAAAAAATTATGCTGTAATAATTCCTGGAAATGAAAAGCCGAGCGCTATTGCAAAGGAAATAAAGAAAAATCTTAAATGCGACGTTGATTTGAATGAGATTATCAGAATGCTACCTCCAGGAGAAAGCAAGATTGTTAAATTTGTAAAGGAAAAACAAAAATGATACCTCTGATGGAATTAAAAAGAAAGGCTAAGGGATTAAAGCCAACAGTTCAGATTGGAAAATATGGTTTAACTGATGAAGTACTTAAAGAAATCAATAAGCAGCTTAAAGATAAGAAATTGATTAAAATTCGATTGCAGCGTGCATTTGTTCTTGGCAAAAGTAGAAAAGAGATTGCAAAAGAGATAGCCAATAAAACTAATGCAAGAATCGTTAGCATTGTTGGCAATACAATCTCTTTATTTAAAGAATAGTATTTAAGAATAAGTTAAAATAAATTTTAAAAATAAAAATGGGCTTTAAAGAAATACCTCCGGTTCCTTCTGTTGATGATTTGGTCGATATTGTTTTTAAAAGAGCAAGCAAGAGGGCAAAGCAATTAAAAGCAAGAAAAAAGAAAGGCAGGGTAAAGGAGAGTGAATTGCTAAGGACAGGTATAGTAAGAGATATGCTGATCACCAGATTAGATAAAATTGTTGCGTCTTTTCCTACCGTTGATGAACTTAATGTATTCTATAAGAAGTTGGTAAGTGAGTTTATTGGCATTGTTGAACTGAAAAAGTCTCTTGCTGCTGTGAGATGGGCAAGAGTGAAGATAAACAATCTGTTCAAGCAGATTAATGCTCAGATGAAAAGGGTTGATGATAGCAGCAAGCTCAGGGAATTAAGAAGGTCATTTTATGGCAGAGTTGTTTCGATACTGAACCAGATAAAGGAAAAATTGCTGTTTTTGGAAAATGCAAGAAAGCGTTTCAAAGGATTTCCAACAATAAAAGCATTGCCGACAGTTGCCATAACTGGTTTTCCAAATGTGGGAAAAAGTACTTTGCTTGGAAAGCTGAGTGAAAGCAGGCCAAAGGTTGCTGCATATCCATTTACAACAAAAGGGATAATGGTTGGTTATATTAAGGTTAATGAACAGAAGATACAGCTTTTAGATACTCCCGGAACATTGAATAGACCGAATAAGATGAATGATATTGAAAAATATGCCTGGTTAGCTATGAAGTATGTGGCTGATAAAATCATCTATATTTTTGATCCGACAGAGCCTTATTCCTTTGAAGAGCAGGTCAATCTTTATAGGCGGATAGCCGAGCTTAAAAAGGAAATGCTTGTTTATGTCAGCAAATGCGATTTGATAAGTGAGGAAAAAAGAAAGCAATTCTTTAAAGCGATTGAAAAAGCATTGGGAAGCGACGCTTGCAAAATCTATTTTGAAGAAAAGTTGAAAAAATTGGCAAGTGTTTTAAGCGAAGTAAAAAAATAATCTGGTTTGAATTTTCCAAGTTTAGTTGTTTTTCTTTTTATGATTGCTGATTTTACTTTTGCTTTTCTTGCTGCGATGATATCATTTTTATGATCTCCTATATAAAGAACTTCTTTTGGATTGAGCTTAAAGCGTTTTATTAATTGTTTTATTGCCCATGCCTTTCCTCTTGCTTTTAGCTGTTCGTCTGCAAGAATTGCATTTGGTTTTATGTTGAATTTTTCGCATATGTTTTTAGCTAATGTAAAAGCGTTGTTTGTTATTATCGCTGTTTTAATTCCTCTCTTGTTGAGCTGTTGTACTATATTTGGTTTGTATGGTTTAACTTTACTTACAGATTTCAGAAAGGTTTGAATGGCAGTTCGTCTTATTTTTTGTTTTGAGATTTTTGGATTTAATTTATGAAAATAGTCTGCATTCTCTGTTACGCTTCTGCCAATGAATTCAATAAATTCCTTTTGAGAATGCTTTTTTCCTATAAGCCTGCAGATTTCAGAATAAACCTTTTTCATTGCTTGAAGCGAATTAATTAAAGTCATGTCGAGATCGAAGATGAATAATTTGAACATTTTAATTAATATAATTGAAGCGTTCTTTGTTTAAGTATCTTTTTCAGTTCTTTGTATGCTTGCTTAAATTGTTCTTTGTTGTATTTAATTGATTTCAATGCTTCTTCATAACTGCACCATTTATAGTCGGAATGCTCTATGCTTAGCTTTACTTTTTCTTTACTGTCAGCTCTCACGAGGAAAAAATGCAAGAACTTATGGATAAGTTCTCCTTCCCATTTGAACCAATAATCTCCTTTAATGTTTTTTAAATGAGCTATAACAGTGCAATCCAAACCTGTCTCTTCTTTTACTTCTCGCTTTACTGCTTCTTCATAGCTTTCCTCTTTCTCTTTTTCGCCTTGAACGAATTGCCATCCTTCCCATGTTCCTTGTTTTTTAAGGATAAGGAATTTTGGTTCTGTTGATTTTTTATCTTCTAAATCGAAAATAATCGCCACCACAGTTTGCATTACTTTTACTTTAGATGAATTCTTCTGCGGTTTCATTTTCCTTTTTAGAAAGAATCTCCTCAAGATTTTCTGGCTTGCATAATTCTTCAAATGAATCAAATAAAAAGTCAGGATTTGCCTGCTTCAATTCTTCTTTTGAATATCGCCCTGTTGGAAAGACAACAGAAATAACACCAGTTTCTCGTGCGCAAGCTACATCGCGTGGGGTATCGCCAAAGAGAATGACTTTATCGAATATAGTTGATCTGTATGCTAAAAAGAACCATTTCCTAACAGCGTAATGGATCGCTCTTCCAATAGCGATGTCAACAAGTTCTGCTCTTGATTTTGCATCATCACCGTAAGCTCCGATATCAAGGTTAAAATATTGAATAAGATTGAAATATCTTAGCTTGATTTCTGCTGTGCAACGAATGTTTCCTGTGAGAAGCCCATATACTAAATTTGAATTTATTTGAAGAAAACGTTCAACTCCAGGACAAACATATTTGTTTTCTTCTGGTTCTCGTTTAAGTTCTTCTTTAAGCAAATCAGGAAGTTCGGATAGTATTACTTTGGTTTTGTACTCATGCTCTTTTTCTGGAACACCTGTTTTAGCCAAAACATCTTCAATTATTTCCTGATCTGTTCTTCCGCCGAGATCAAGTTTGGTGAAATCCTTTTTCTTTTTAGTGGCACGCTCAAAAGCTCTGGAGAAAGCCCTTCTTGAAGCATTGCCTGTTCTCAGCAGAGTTCCGTCAACGTCAAAGAGCAAGAGATAGGCCATTCTGAATTTTTAGCCAAGATAAGCTGGTGTTGTTGGTTCTTTTTTCTTTTGTTTTTTCTGTTTTGCTTTCTTTTCTAATTTTTTGATTTGCTTTGGCTTTTCTATCTTGCCGAATTCCTTTTCATAGTTTTTGATTGCGTCACTAAGCAGTTCATGAAGTTTTTTTGCATGATAGGGATCGAGCATTATTACGTTGTGTCTGATTACATAGTGATGTGCTTCCTTGCTTCTTGGATCTATTCTCGGAGTTATTGCTTTGAAGTCGAGAACGAATTGCGTTGGACTGAAGTTTATTGAAGTTTCATGTGCAAAAAATTCAGGGCCATCAATAATGTTTAGGTTTATTCTTTTCTTTTCCATCTGTTTTCACCTCTTTGAAGCTTAAAGAAAATGCATGTTTTAAATCTTTCTTATCAAAGTCAAATAAAAATCCGCCTGGGATGGCTTTACCTCCTGAATGAAGATAAATTCGCCATTCGCGTAAAGCAAATGGGTCTTTTGGATCAAGGATATAGTTTAGATAATACCATGATAATAACTCTGGAGCATGAGAACAATTGATTATTTTACAAAAGAGTGGTTTCGCTTTGTGTATTTTGCACAGATTGTTTTCTAAGAAGATGCATTCGCTATACGGCTTTGAACTTGGCTTTGTTTTGATTCGATAAACAGGTTTATTAAACAAGATGGTTTCTTCGAGATATTTTTCTTTGAATTCTTCCTCATTAAGGTTGAGTAGATTAGCAATTTGTTTGATCTCTTGTTCGAGAACATAGCCAGAACTGAATCTGCAACAATTTCCGCATTGTTTGCACAAGCTATTTAGCTTCAGGATTTGATTAAGCGGTGTGGTTTTTGTTATGTGCATTCTTTTTCTGTTTTACTCTTTTAATTCTTAACTCGCAAAAGTTTATATATATTCTTTTCTTTTAAAACTTCATGCGGTATGAAAAAAGAGGTGAATAAAATAGCTAAGAAATCAAGTGAATCTGCAGAAAGAAATGAAACTTGGGCAAATTCTAACTTGCTGAAAAAAGCAAAACGGCTTGTTCTTGACAGATTTGAAGCACAGCAACCGCAGTGTATCTTTGGTGAAAACGGAATTTGCTGTAAAAATTGTTTTAGCGGGCCGTGTAGAATAATTCCGGGCAAAGCTGATTATGGTGTTTGTGGAGCAACAGCTGATGTAATCGTAGCAAGAAATTTACTAAGACATGCTGGTGCTGGTGCAACATGCCATACTGATCATGCAAAAGAAACTGTTCTTGCATTATATGAGATTGCAGAAGGAAGAGCTTCGGGATATAGAATAAAGGATAAGGATAAGTTGTTGCTCTTCGCCAAAAAGCTTGGAATAAAAACAAGCGGAAGGCCAATAAAAGCAATAGCGCGCGATCTTGTTTATGAAATTCTTGAAGATTTCAGACGGCAGCAAGGATTGTTTATTAAGAAAGAAGGAACTTATTTGAATTGGTTAAGAATAAGGGCAACGAAAGAAAGAATAAAAACTTGGGCTAAACTTGGAATCTTGCCTGTCAATGCTGATGCTGAAACTTCACATATTTTACATCAGACAACCATGGGCTGTGATGCTGATCCAGTCGATTTGTTGCTTTCTGTTTTGAGGATTGGTCTTGTTGATGGTTATAGCGGATTAACTTTAGCTACAGATATTCAGGATATTATTTTCGGAACACCAATGCCAGTGAAATCTGAAGCAAATCTTGGTGTGCTTAAAGAAGATTATGTAAATATCGTTGTTCATGGGCATGTTCCGATATTATCTGAAAAGATTGTTGAATGGGCTAAAAAATTGAATAATACAGCAAAAAGAGTTGGCGCAAAAGGAATAAATGTTGTTGGTGTTTGCTGTACTGGAATCGAAGTTCTAATGAGGCAGGGCATTCCAATTGCAGGACACGTTTTGCAGCAAGAAATGGCAATAGCTACCGGAGTTTGCGATCTGATGGTTGTTGATTTGCAATGTATCTATCCTTCTGTTGCAAATGTTGCGCAATGCTATCATACTAAGATTGTGACGACGATCGACTATGTCAGAATTCCAGGAGCTATACATATTCCATTTGAAGTCGATAAAGCTGATGAAACAGCAAAAAAGATTGTAAAACTTGCTGTTGATAATTTTAAGAATAGAAAGAAAAACAAGATTTTTATTCCAAAAGAGAAAGCAGAAGTATGGGCTGGATTTTCTGTTGAAGCTATAATTGAAGCATTGAAAAAAGTTAATTCAAAGGATCCTCTGAAGCCACTTGTTCACGCGATAAAAAGCGGTGATATTTATGGTGTTGTTGGCATTGTTGGTTGTAGAAATCCGAAAGTATGGGAAATGAAATTTCATGAAGAACTTACAAAGCTATTGATAAAGCGAAATATTCTTGTTGTAGGAACTGGTTGTTGGGCACATGCTGCAGCACAAGAGGGTCTGCTTATGCCAGAAGCAACTGAAAAATATGCAGGACCAAGGCTGAAAAAAGTTCTCAAAGCAGTTGGACAAGTAAATGGTTTGCCAGCATTACCTCCTGCACTACACATGGGAAGCTGTGTTGATAATGGCAGGATTGGTGTTTTACTCGGTATGCTTGCTGATTATATGAAAGTACCTATTCCTATGCTGCCTGTTTCATGTAGTGCGCCTGAATATATGGCTGAAAAAGCAGTTGCTATTGCAAGTTTTTTCCTTGCTTTGGGTTTAGCAGTGCACATTAATCCTGTTCCGCCAGTAACTGGATCAAAACTTGTGACAAAAGTATTGACAAAAGATCTTGAGGAAATAACTGGAGGAAAGGTTTTGCTGGCTGAAACACCAGAAAAAGCTGCAAAAGCCATAATAGCGCACATAAGAAAGAAGAGAAAAGAGCTTGGATTAAGGGTGTAAAAAAAGCTAATGTTTGGACTTATATATGTTGTCGTGATGGTCGTAATCTAGAAGTCTTATTGTTTTATTTGCTTCGTCTATTTCATAGACTAGAACAAAAGATTTGTCGATGTGTACTCGTCTTGCTCCCTTCATATCTCCTTTCAATGGTTTATAATGATATGGGTTTTTACTGATATCCTCAACTTTCTTATGCTTCTTATTTCTTTTAGAGAGTTTTTTAAATACTTTATCAAGTTTCTCTGAGACTTCTAAATGATATCTCATCTTTGTAATCCATATCTTTCAGCAAGGCTCTTAATCTGAAAAAATTTCCCTTTCCTGATTCTTTCAAGTTTTTCTAAGTATTCTTTTTTAGCTTCTGGTTCTTCTTCGACCATTTACTCCATGAATAGCTCTATTTGTTTACTCATGCTAATACCGTGTTCTTTGCAAAAGCGAGAAAATTTGTTGTAAACCTCTTCGTTGACAGCACCCAACAAAGCATGAAGATTTTTATGCTATTTTTTCTTTAATCATTTGAATTTTTGAGAAAAGAGGGGAATCTTTCGGCAAGCCTTTATCTGCTAGATCAGATAACCTTATTTTATCATCGTATGGCAGAACTGCAAGCATAGGTAACTCGAGAATTTTAATTTCTTTCTCAATGAATTTTCTATCTTCTTCATCTTTAATTTTGTTAATTATTACATATATGTTCTTGATTCCAGATTCTTTGGCTAATTCTTTAATTTTTCTTGCTGTATCGACTGATTTTGTACTTGGTTCAACAATAATAAGTAAAGCATCGATGTTTTTTATTGTTCCTCTACCGAGATGTTCGAGTCCTGCTTCCATATCAAGTATTACAATTTCTTTTCTTTCTGAAAGCAGGTAATCGATAAGTGCTTTAAGTAATGCGTTTTCTGGACAGAAGCAACCCTGGCCTGCTGTTTTTATTGTTCCAAGAACAAGAGCATAAATGCTGCTGTTACTGAGCTTTATTGCGTACTTGTCGAGGAGATCATCAACCTTTGGTGTTAAACAGAACAGTGCGCCATAGGATGCACCAGGTTTTGCGCCTGTTCTTTCTTCAATAATATCATACATTTCAGATAAAGGCGTTATTTTTTCTCGTGTTTCTTTTGGAACACCTAATGCTGAAAGAAGATTGCTATCTGGATCAGCATCTATGGCTATGACTTTTTTATTTTCCTGAGCAAATGCCAATGCAAGTGCTGCAGCAATCGTTGTTTTGCCAACACCGCCTTTGCCTGTGATTGCTATTTTCATTATTTTAATTATTCAAAAACTATTTTGTGTTTTATGAAATCAATATAAAGAAGCTTACCCTGGATTTCTTTTGAGTTTCCTTTGATGTCCTCTAAAACAAAATTGCTATTTTCTTTAACCTTCAGTACTGCGACGTTTTCCATTATTTTTTCATCACCTTTGAATGCATTGGATTCGCACATAGTTTCACCTTATTAAAGCTGAGCACAAAGCTCATTATCGAGTGCAAGTATTGGAGACTTTCTTATTCTGGTGACAAAATTATTTAAATATTTTTGGAGAAGGAAATTTCTCCTTTCAGCTAATAGAAAGCGGACAAGTGAACCAAGGACTTCTAATACTTAAATCTTCTTTCATACGTTTTATGATCCATCCATTCAAGGATAATAGAGATTATCATTATCTCATCTTTAGCTACGGAATAAAGCAATCTCCACCCTCTAGGCCTTCTGTTTTTGAAGTCTTTAGTTTGTCGAATGCCTTTTGTAGTTTTTCATCTACGAAAACAATTCGTGACTTCATCTTATGATCAAATGTTTTTTTGTTAAATATTTTTTGACTAGTTTTGGATTCCATACCCAAGCTACTTTTCCTTCACGGTCTAGAGCTATTTTTCCAGAATCTAACAAATAGTTAAAGATAACACAAAATGTTTGATACATCATTTTTTTGGGCAAATGTTCCCATAATGCTTTTTTCTTGAATTCTCCGGAATGTTTTCTAATAAATTCTTCTACCATAAGGACGGTATCCAACCTCGGATAATGTATAATTTTAAGCTTTTGTTTCATGTTATATGAGTATATATAACTAATATTAATATTTTTTGTTTTTTGGCCCATTCATATCTTACAAAGAACAACTTTATTTCAAATAAATTTAAGAATACAGTTTTCCAATACCAAGAGTTTCATTTGTGAGTCGCATGCTTTCTTCTTTGCTTGCGATATTAAACATAGCTCTTATGGCATCTATATTTTCAGGTATCACTATGGCTTCTTGAGGTATTGCCTGGGTTAAATAAAGCTCATTATCAATGATTGCTATGCTCTCTTTCCATATAACATTTTCGAACAAGTCACTTCGAGTTCTTATCTCTCTTGCGTATTCCATGATTTTTGCTATGGAAGTAAAGCCATCTTCATATGATACGAGCATTATTCTCGGCTCTTCTCTTAAAGCTTCAATAATGTCTTCTGGTTTTGCTTGCTGTTTAAGTTCAATGTTTAGTGAATGTACGTGCATACGTGTGGTTGGAACCTTGAAAGCAACTGTGGTTATATCCACATCCAGAACGGTTTGAACATCAGGACCGTGATGAGATGGTATGGTTATTGGATCTGGCATAATGTTATTAACAAGGCCTTTTTTATCATCTTTTGGATCAACAACACGCCTAATCAAGGTTGCCCTTACTTTATTAACGCCGAAGTTCTGGTTTATAATATATAGCAATCTAACTAAGCCAGTGGTATTACAGCTTACAACTCTAACATAATCTCTTTCAATGGCTTGTTCGTAGTTGGCGAGAGCATTGAAAGATACTTCTGCAACATCTTTTTTCTCACCGCCCTGAAATATTGCTTTTATTCCAGCTTTTTCATAATATTTTGCCTTGTTCTCAGCTCCAACTTTTTTAGGACTGCAATCGACAACAATGTCTGCTTCCTGAATGAGGTCTTCTATAGTTCCTTTAACAGAAATACCTGCATTCTTAAAAACTTCAATCTTTTCAGGAGTAGCGGCATAAAGTTCATAGCCTCTTTCTATGGCAAGTCTTGCTTCGTAATCGGGCTTAGTCTTTGTAACGCCAATAACTTTCATGTCTTCTTGGTGTTTTACAGCATCTGCAACACGCTTACCGATAGTGCCATATCCATGAACAGCAACTTTTATTCTCATTTAATCTTGCAAAGTCGGTACTCTTAAAGATATTTAAATGTAATTGTGTTTTAAAAATATTTAAAAATAGTCGGATCTCTTTTGGATCTTATGAAAAGAAGAATTACAATAGCCGGTGCAGGAATTGCTGGTTTAACTGCTGCAATTAATCTTGCTAGGTGGGGTTATGACGTTGTTGTTTATGAAAGAAGTAAAAATTTTGGTGGAAGATTTATTGGAGATTTTCAACACTTAGAGAATTGGACTTATGACAAAGATGTTTTAGAGGTTTTGAAAGATAGGGGGCTTGAAATTAATTTTCCTTATTGTCCTGTTAAAAGAATGTTTTTTTATACGCCTTCTTTAAAAGAAGTTGTTGTTGAAAGCAGAAAGCCATTGTTTTATGCTATCAGGAGAGGATGCGTTGAGTATTCAATAGATAATTGTTTGGGAAGACAGGCTTTGGATGCAGGAGTTGAAATTCGATTTAATTCTAAAATCAATAGGAATAGCGTTGACATTGATGCTACTGGACCTAAAAAAGTTAGCGCATTGGGTGTTGGTATACTTTTTGATACGAATTTAGAAGATAGGGTAAGTGTAATATTCGATGATAGAATTTCTCCAAAATCTTATGCTTATTTTGAAGTTTTTGATGGAAAAGCAGCTTTGGTCGCCAGTATGGTCAGAGACTTTAAAAATGGAACAAAATATTTAGAAAGAACTTTAGAAAGATTTAAGGAAATACTTGATTTCAAAATTTTAAATGCCAAAAAATTTTCTGGTTTTGTGTATTACAATATTCCAGAGTCTGCAAGGGTTGGAAAAAGGCTGCTGGTTGGGGAAGCTGCTGGTTTTCAAGATTGGTTAGCTGGTTTTGGTATGCTATATGCTGTGGAATCTGGTTTTTTAGCTGCCAAATCCATTGCAGAAAATAAAGACTATGATGAATTGTGGAAAGAAGAACTTTTATGTAAATTAAAAAGCAGCAAAGTAAATAGATTTTTATTTGAACTATTGGGTAATATTGGCTATTCTATTGGACTGAACATAATAAGCTTTTTCAAACCTGACTTAAGAAATTTATTAAGAATGGTTTACATTCCAAATGTTTGGCACAGTATTTTATATCCAGTTGCAAGTGTAATTATGAGAAAAAGGTTCAGCTGATTGTCATTCGAAAATTCAAAGAAATATCATGTTCATTTCACAACATTTAAATAATATCTTCTTTCCGCATGAATAGTTTTTATTAGAGAAGGAGGTGATTAGAGCATGTTATTATGGATTATTGGAATTTCTGTATTGGCTTTAGTCGTAGCTGGATTACTTGCTTTTTTTGTGCTTAGGCAAAAAGAGGGAACAAAAAAGATGAAGGAAATAAGCAAAGCAATCCAACAAGGAGCAGCAGCATTTCTTTGGAAAGAATATAGCGTTCTTGTTGTTTTTGCAATAGCTGTGTTTTTGGTTTTGCATTTTCTGATAAGTAAGCAGGTAGCAATTGCTTTTGTTGTTGGCGCCATATTTTCTGCTTTGGCAGGAAACATTGGAATGAGAATCGCAACAAGAGCAAATGCAAGAACAGCAAATGCAGTTAAAAAAAGTTTGAATTCTGGTTTGACAGTTGCTTTCAGAAGCGGTGCTGTAATGGGTTTTTCTGTTGTTGGTTTGGGTTTGCTAGGTGTTGCATTGCTTTATGCTCTGTTTAAGGATCCGAATGTGATTTATGGTTTTGGTTTTGGAGCAAGCAGCATTGCTTTGTTTGCAAGAGTCGGTGGTGGGATTTATACAAAAGCCGCTGATGTTGGTGCTGATCTTGTCGGCAAGGTTGAAAAAGGCATTCCTGAAGACGATCCAAGAAATCCTGCTGTCATAGCTGATAATGTTGGTGATAATGTTGGTGATGTCGCAGGAATGGGTGCGGACTTATTTGAAAGCTATGTCGATAGTATAATTGCAGCAATGGTTTTGGGCATGGCAATTTTTTCTTTAAAAGGAGTTTTTCTGCCTATGGGAATAGCAGCAGCTGGAATAGTTGCCTCCATAATTGGAATGTTCTTTGTTAAGGCTAAAAGCAAGAAAGGTCTGCATATGGCATTGAATAAAGGAGTTTTTACAGCAGCAATACTTTCAGCTCTATTCTCTTATTTTATTGTCCGTTATTTTGTTGGTGAAATCAATGTTTTTTATGCAATACTTAGCGGTTTAGTAGCTGGAATTTTGATTGGACTTTCAACAGAATATTACACTTCAGCACACAGAAAGCCAGCAATGAATATAGCAGAAGCAAGCAAAACAGGAGCTGCAACAAACATTATTGCTGGTTTGGCTGTTGGAATGCACAGCACAATCATTCCTGTCTTGGTTGTAAGTGCAGCATTGATTTTGAGCTATCTGTTTGCTGGATTGTTTGGCGTAGCTATGGCGGCTGTTGGCATGCTTTCAACTTTAGGCATAACTCTTGCTACTGATTGTTATGGACCTGTTGCTGATAATGCTGCTGGAATTGCTGAGATGGCAGGTCTCGGCGGTGCAGTGAGAAAAAGAGCAGAAGCCCTTGATGCATTGGGAAATACTACTGCTGCAATAGGCAAAGGTTTTGCAATTGGCAGCGCAGCTTTAACTGCTTTAGCTTTGTTCGCAAGCTTTATGCAAGTTACTGGATTAAAAGCAATTAGCTTAACACAGCCGACTGTAGTTGTAGGTTTGTTTATTGGCGGATTAACAACATTCATCTTTTCAGCTTTGACTATGAAAGCTGTAGGAAGAGCTGCATTTAAGATTGTAAATGAAGTTAGGAGACAATTTAAAGAGATTAAGGGATTGATGCAAGGAAAAGCAAAACCTGATTATAAGAAGTGCATCAAAATAAGCACAGGAGCTGCATTAAAAGAGATGATTCTTCCGAGCTTGTTAGCAATAGCAATTCCTTTAGCTGTTGGTTTCACTTTAGGAGTTGAAGCAGTTGGTGGTTTACTTGCAGGCGTAACAGTAACTGGCTTTTTGATGGCTGTGTTCATGGCAAATGCCGGTGGTGCATGGGATAATGCAAAGAAATACATCGAAGAAGGACATTTCGGCGGTAAAGGAAGTTTTGCTCATAAAGCAGCAGTTGTTGGCGATACAGTTGGTGATCCGTGTAAGGATTGTAGTTCACCATCAATCAATATTTTAATTAAACTTATGTCGATTGTAGCTTTAATCTTTTTGCCTCTTTTTCTTTAATTTTATTTAGTGGTCGGTTTTCCGACCGATTTTGGTAAAATTTAGTCGGTTTTCCGACCATTTATCAAAATGTTGCTAAAACAATCTGTTGTCTTGGTTTCAGGATTAGGGTCTTTCTTTTAGGAAATTCCGCCAGTTGTATTTTTGTTTTCGATTCGCCGCCGATTTCTGTAATTAAAATCTCTTTACCTTTTTTAACGACATAGTCAGGAGATTTCTTTTTACCCTTTATCGTATAAACCTCGTATCCTCTTGAAATAAAACTAAATACCGCCATTTCTTCTCTGATCGCTCCTAAATTCGGTTCTTCGTTTATGGTTTTACAGATGCCTGTTCTTAAACAAGGATGTCTGAACATTATTTTTGGCTCTCCACGAACCATTTTAGGACCTCTACCGTAAGGACGTATAATGTGAATTATCTGCATCTCATTAAGAATGTTTATTATTTCATACATAGTAAATTTACTTACCCCCAAATTTTTTGAGCACGAATTTATGCTGAATTCTCCAAGAGAAGATGTTGCAAGCATACGAAGAAAATTTTCCATGGCAACAATTTTTTCTCCGCTCATTTTGAGAAAAAAAACAGTATCTTGCCTTATCGATTTTCTAATTGAATTAAAGATTGCAGTAGTTGTTGCCTCACCATACTCAAAATATATAGGTAAACCATTGTAAAGTACTGCTTCCCAATTTTGCTTAAGTTCTGGATTCTGAATTAATAGCTTTATCGAATTTTCTATTACTTTCCATTCTTCTTTAGCTTGTATTCTTTTTCCTGTTTTGAGAAAAACAAATTCCCCTAATCCAAGGAAATCTGCATTGATCTCTTCTTCTCTTCTTTCAGGTACAAAGACCAAAGGTGCGCTTCCTGAAACAATAAATTTTGCTTTAGGAAACTCATCATATAATGCTTTGACTTCGTTTCTCCAGTTTGGATACGTATGAGCTTCATCTATAAGCAGAATGCTGAATCCCTTTTCAAGAGATGTCTTTCCGATTTGATAGAGTCCATAGTTTTTGATTAATGGATTGTCCATGCTGAAATACATTGATTCCTGTTGTTTTTCTGCAAAGATCTGCAGTAAAGCTGTTGTTTTTCCAGCTCCTCTAAAGCCTCTCAGAAGTTTTATTCTTGGCTCCCTTTTCATAGATTTCATTAACTTTAAAAGAAAATATCTTTTCCTATATTGTTTTATTTTTTCGATTAATCGCAATGCGATTTCTCTTAATTCTATAAAATCCTCTGATGGCAGCAGTTTTGTTTTTTTCATATTTGCTTTTTGAAAGATTCCTGATTTATAAATTTTCCGATTTTCCGACCAATTTTAGTAAAATTTAGTCGGTTTTCCGACCAGTTAAACATTAGTAAAACCAAACTAAAACTTTTTATTTTTCTCTTTCTTGCTTTTTTGAATGCAGCCTAAATGTCTGAGATGCAAAGGTAGGGGTTTCTGCGGTAGAATTGTTTGCCCTATGGTTGCAAAAGCATCAGCTCTTTTTAGAATTAGTGAACAAATCAAGCTAAAAGAAAATTTTTCAGGAGATGCACCAGCACCCTTTGTTGGAAGGATTGGATATCCGTTTGTAAATGTTGGAGTTCTTGCTTTACAAGAGCAGAGAGATGACGCTTGGCTATTCGATGCACCAAGATATTGGGCAATGAAAAGCTATAGCATTGATCAAATAATGGTTTATAGAAGCAGTTTAGTCAATTCAAGAACAAATTTGCATGTTGGCTCTGTTAAGTCTGATAAATCAAGGCTTGTTGAGCTTGAACAGGAAATTGCTTTAGCTGAAAAGCCAGTTGATGTTGAGGTCTGGCTTAAGAAAAGACCGGTTTTTAGACTTAATTTTAATGCTGTTGAAATGCCGAGTGGTCCTGTTGCATATTTAAAAAAAGCAAAACTGATTGAAAATCCACTTATTCCAAGAAAAATTGAAAAGGCATATGCTGACTATAACTTAAAGGCAGAGGAGGCTGTGTTTCATCTCTATGAGAGCGGTTTTGATGAAAACAAGCTCGCAAAAGCATTAAGCGTTGGTTGTTTTGGGGTTAAAACACAAAGAAAGCTTGTGCCTACAAGGTGGAGCATTACAGCTGTTGATGATATTATATCGAAAAGGCTCATCAAGATAGTCAAAGATTTTAATTTTCAAGACTATGCCTTATTTTTCGATGGATATCTAGGAAACTACTATATGATCCTGTTCTTTCCTTCTATCTGGCGGTATGAATTGTTTGAGATATATGCTCCAAAAGTAAGCTGGAATCAATCAAATCAATTGCAATATACAACAGATTATGAAGGAAATTTTGGCAGGAAAACCTATGCTGAAAACTGCGCTGGTGGTTATTATACTGTAAGGCTTGCTATACTTGAAAAGCTGAGAAGCATGAAGCGACAAGCAAGTGTTTTAGCATTACGCTTTATAACAGGAGAATACTATGTTCCTCTCGGTGTTTGGGTAACGAGAGAGGCTGCAAGAAAAAGCTTGCAAGGAAAAGGTGTTTGCTTTAGTTCAATGGAGTTAATGCTTAAATATGCTTCTGATTTCGCACAGAAAAAATTTGGAATAGACTTAAACAAAATCTTTGAACAAAGCAAACTGTTAAGAGAATTAAAAGAACAAAAAAAGATAGCTGATTTTTGAATTGTTCCTTATTTCACTTTTACTTTGATTTCTTTTTTCTTTTTCTTTTCTGGTTTTGCTCTCGGAATTCTTATTCTGAGAACACCTTTCTCAAGCTTTGCTTCTGCTTTTTCTGGAATAACTTTCACTGGCAAGCTGAAATATCTTCTAAATCCTGCAAAACCCCTTTCCTGTCTAAAATAACCTTTTTTCTTTTCGATGATTTCCTTCTTTTTTTCGGCTTTGATGTCAATGCTGTCTTCTGTGATGTTTAGCTGAACGTCTTCCTTATCAATACCAGGCAGCTCTACATTAATGATTACTTCTTTATCTGTTACTTGAATATCTGCTAAAGGCTCTCTAAATCCTGCTGTTACTGGCGTAATTGGTTTTCTAAATTCTCTTAACAAGCGCTCCATCCTTTCCATTTCTTGTTTAAATCGTTTTTGCATTTCCTCAAAGATATCCCGCATTTTTTATCACCACAAAAAGAAATCTTGATTTGAATTATAAACTTTTTTGTAATCCAACTTCGAAAGAAAAAAGAAAAATAGGATTACTACTTAAATTCAGCAAGTTCAGCTTTTATAGCTTCACTTACTGTTATTGCAAATTCTTCAGCTGCCATTGGACCCTGCGCTGTTATGATTTTCCCATCTGTTACTACATGTTTATTGATATAGATAGCACCGTAGTTAGCTAACAGTTTTATGTACTCTTCCTCTGGCCATACTGTTGCTTTAACACCATCGAGAATTCCTGCTTCTGCCAATATCGTCGGTGCTAAGCATATTGCTGCAATAATCTTTCCTTTTTCATCTGCGCTGCTGATTAGTTCATTCAATCCCTTTGTTCCTGCAAGGTTTGATCGCGTACCTGGACCACCAATGATAACCACAGCAATATAATCATCGACATTTACATTAGCAATTGGCATTGTTTCTACAGTAAAGCCAGACGTTGCTGTTGCAGTGCCGCCATTGGGTGAAGCTACATCAACAGCAACACCTTCTGTTTCAAGTGCATCCCTAACTTTACTGTATTCTACTGGCTGAAAATCTTTCTGAGCTACTATTAAAAGAACCTTTCCAGATTCTTCCTGCTCCTTAACTTCAATTACCGGTTGTGATGTTGTCTGTATTGTTGGTTTTTTACATCCAAAAATCAACAAAGCTATAAACAAAATCCCCATTACAAACAAAATCCTTTTTCCAATCATTTTTACCATGTTTTTTAATTAAGTGCGTTAAGCTTAAATAAATTTCTTTCTATAATTTCAAATCAATGCAGAAGAAAATAAAGAAAGAAAGAAAAAAAGTGCAAGTAAAAAGAGTAAAGCAAATAATTAGCTTGCTCAGAAAAGAGATTGGCAAAACTACTACAGCAGTTCATAGTAAAAACCCATTTAAAGTCCTGATTGCAACCTTGCTTTCTCAAAGAACAAAGGACATTAATACTGAAAAAGCTGTTAAGAACTTGTTTTCAAGATTTAATTCAATAAGAGATTTTCTCAAAGCTGACATAAAAGAGATCGAGAAATTAATAAGGTGCGTCGGATTCTTCAAAGTAAAAGCAAAACGAATAAAGAAACTGGCAAAAATTATTCATGAAAAATATCACGGTAAAGTGCCGAAAGATTTTGATAGGTTGGTTAAACTTCCTGGCGTCGGTAGAAAAACAGCAAATTGCGTTCTTGTTTACGGCTATAGGATTCCTGCCATACCTGTAGATACGCATGTGCACAAGATAAGCAACAGGCTTGGCTTGGTCAAAACAAAAACGCCAGAGCAAACAGAAATGGCTTTAAAAAAAGTTGTACCAAAAGAATATTGGATCGAGTTAAATGAGCTAATGGTGAAATTCGGCCAAAGAAAATGTCTTCCTAGAAACCCAAAATGCAGTGAATGTTCGCTCAAAAAAATTTGCGCATATAAAAAAGCAAGAAAATAATCATATTATGCTTGTTATAAAAAATACATCAAGTGCGCATAGGATTAATATTAATCCAAATGCAATAATAGTCTGGGTCTTTGTATTTCTGTACTGTTTCATAATCTTTTTGCTACTACAAAGCTTAAGCAACACTACTATTACAAAAGGCGTTAAAAAGCCATTCAAAACCTGAGAATAATAAAGGAATTTCACTGGATTTATAGGAATAAAAGAAACAAATGCTCCAAGTAAGAGGGATGTAATGATTGTAAAATAAAATCCCTTTGCAAATCTTGGCTTTTTGTCAAGGCCTTCATGCCAACCGAATAATCCAGAAATAGCATATGCAGTACTACCAGCTATTACAGGCAAGGCTAGAAAACCAGAAAAGATTATACCAAAAGAAAACAACAAATAAGCTAATTCTCCTGCCAACGGTCTTAGAGCCAAAGCTGCGTGTGCTGGAGTGCTGACAACTGTATTAGATGAAAATAATGTCGCAGCAGCAGCTATGATTATAAATCCAGCTATCACATTTGACCAAAGCATTCCTAGAATAGTATCAAGTTTCATCTCTTTTGCTACGAATATGGTTTTATGTTCCTCTAGTTCATCCGATGCCTGCCAGAATAACATATAAGGTGCAATTGTTGTTCCGATTATGCCAATAGCTACTGGAATAAAACCAGAACTTGGAAACGACGGTACAAATCCCTTCAAGATAGAAATCCAATCAGGTTTTGTAAGAATTGCAGATATTACATAGAACACAAGAAGAAAAGTCAGACCAAGCAAGAAAGTTCTGATTGTTTTGTATTTTTTGAAAATAATAAGATAACTTAGCAATAAAGCGATTGGTATTGTAAAAATTGTCCAATTTATTCCAGTCATCAAACCAATCACAGAAGCAATTCCAGCTATATCTGCAGAAATGGTTATAAGATTGGCAACAGCAAGAACAGCTATCACTATAGTAGCTATTGTCTTGCCGTCATGTTGTTTTATTAAAGACGCCAATCCTTTTCGTTTGACTAAAGCAATCCTTGCTGCCATCTCTTGCACAACAGCCATAATAGGAGTACACAGCAACAGTATCCAAAGAGGAGCATAACCAAAAAGCGAGCCTGCGATTGTATAGGTAATTATTCCTGCTGGATCATTATCAGCACCACCAGTTATTAACCCAGGACCAATTTTAACCTCATTCCCCTTTTTTGATTTTCTGAACATATTCTAAGAGCAGTTCTCCAGAATATAAATTTTGCTTTAAACTGAAAAGCAAAACCAAAACCTAAAGTAAAATAAAGAAAAGATTAAATTTAAGTTTTGATTTACTTGCTTTAATGAGACCGACAAAAGAACAGTACTATCTTAATATAGCGCGAGAGGTTGCTACAAGAGCAACGTGTTTAAGGCGAAAGTTTGGAGCAATTATTGTAAAGAATGACACCATTCTGTCTACTGGCTATACAGGTGCTCCAAGAAAAACTGCGAATTGCATTGATTTGGGTGTTTGTCCAAGGCAGAAGGCAGGCATTCCTCCTGGTCAAAGATATGAGCTGTGCAGAAGCGTTCATGCTGAAATGAATGCTATAATTAACGCAGCAAGAAGCGGGGTTTCTATTCTCGGAGGAACCATGTATGTATATATGATTGACTTGGTTGGCGACGCAAAAAATATTGAGCTGAGACCTTGCAAACTATGCAGAAGAATGATAATAAATACCGGAATAAACGAGGTAATAATGAGCGATGGTGAACGATTAGCTAGACACAAAGTTGAGGATTGGATAAAAGAAGAAGACAAAATTGATTTAAAAAGTAAGGGATATTAAACAGAATTGAGAAAAAAATTTATACCTTCAAAACATTTCGTTTTTAGAATGAGGATTAGCAAGAAGCACCTCTTTGTTTTATTTGCCCTGTATCAGTATCTTCGTGAAGCAAACAAGCAATTTCAAAAGGCGCCGCTTACTGTTTCAGTGTCAAAAATTGTTTTTATAGAGCTTTTGAAAAAATTAAAACTTGCAGATAAAAGCGAACGGGCACTTTACAAAAATCTTGAAGTTCTGGAAAAGAAAAAGCTATTGCAATATGAAAATCGCTTTCTCAAACCGACAAAAAGAGGATTGAAACTGTATAAAAAAATGTTGGAAGAGTTTGAGCCTTATTTCCACCTTATGCATACGATAAAAGGCAATGTTGCAAAATTAACAAGAAAAGCTCAAACATTCTTTAAACAAGAAAACATTTAAAATAAATTCTGCTCAAAAAGAAATCATGGTAGAGCATTCCAGCAAGAGATTATTCGATTATTGGAAAAAGAAAGCGCTTACAAAAAAAGATAAAAGTAAAAAAGCCGCTATCGATGAACGCATAAAACCACTTCTTAACGTAATAAACAAACATCCAAATTTCTACACAACATCGAGCTGTTCTGGAAGAATAGTTTTGCTAGCAACAAATGATTTTAGAAAACCGTATTCAAAATGGCTTTTTGTTTCGCACGAGAAAACAGATTTAACTCAGCTTAAGGAAGCTTTAAAGGAATTGCCAAAAGAAACGGTCTGGCTAAGACAAGAACCACCAATACTTCATGTATGCTGCAGAACCTTAGAAGAAGCAATAAAGCTTGTACAAATCGCAAGAAGTGTCGGCTTTAAAAGAAGTGGAATTCAATCGCTCGAAAAGAATGCTGTTGAAATCGCGTCAGTTGAAACGCTTGAAATACCAATCGCAGAAAATAAAAAATTAATCGTAACAACAGATCAGTTAGGATTTTTTCTGAAAAAAGCAAATAAGAAACTTGCTCACGGCTGGAAAAGAATAAAAGAATTAAAAGAAAAATTTGCCATCAGTTTTCAACACGCCTAATCTCCTGGTCAAATCCACCGTACTCATTTCGACTACCATCTTTAATATTGTAAATCACTACACGTTCAAATCCATTTTTATCCTTGTACTCAAAACCAATCAGCTGTCCTTGAGTAAAAATTCTAAAACTATCATCCCTAGTCAACAAATTTCCTTTGAAAATACGTGTGCTGGTGCCTTTCGCTCTGTTAATTAAATATACAGCAGATTGGCTCGCTACAATACAAAATTCGCCGTTAGGAAAATAGGCTCCGCCTTTCACTTCAGCGACAGGATACACATCGTTTTCTTCATCAAATACAAAGCTCTCAAGCTGATCCGTGTTTTGATCATAGATATATAAAACATTACCGGAAGTGAAGTATAACCTTCCATCTTCCGAGTACTTTATGTTTTCATCAAAAATATCTCCTAGTCCATCTGCTATCTTCCTTGCATAGTTATCTGGATTATTCGGATCATTTAAAAACTGATCAACGTCGCAAAAATAAACCTTGTCATCAGCGCGGATCAAAAATTTACCATCTTTAAGTTTGGCTAAGAACTCTTCTCTGTTTTGTCCAAGCTGAGGCGAATAGAAGTTTTTGTTATTCCCGTTGAAAAAGACCAAGCAATCATTATCTGAATCATAAAATATAGCTACGTTTTTTATCACATATCTGAAATCATATTCGGAGTTAACATCGATTCTTTGCAAATTTATATTACTAGTATTATCAGGCAAAGCAAAGATGGCTAACCTACCGTGTCCTGTTTTATCCTCAATCTCGCAGATAACACTTCCATTATCTAAATGTCCTAAAATAAAATCTAAACTTTCATCAGTTAAATCAGTTCTGTAGAAATTCCTATTTTCAGCATCGAAAACACCGAGATCAACTTTCCATCTTCCTATTTCGAAAGATACGAATTTTTCACCATAAACTTTACGTAAAAACAGAGGATCATTAATGCCAAAATCTATACCTATTTTGTATACTTTGTTTTTACCTCTGTTGAATACAACAATATCTTCTAGTCCGGCAAAACCTCCCCTCATTGTCTCTCCTTGAACTGCTACAATGTTGCCGTCCTTGGAAAAGAGAACTTCATCCGCATTATCCACGTTGCATAAATCAGTCTTTTTCCTAGTAGACAGATCTATCGCAAACAAACATCTATTGTCGATATCATACCCGACCACAAGATCTCCTGAAACACCGCTAAGCAATTCATCGACATCTAGCGTATTAGTAAGATTTTCAGCAACATTATTTTTAGGGTCTATCAAATACAGATCCCATTGACCTTCTCGCTTAACTTCTAAGATTACTTTATTTTTATTAACAATAGCATTATCCCAGTTTTCAGGTGATTGAATAAAACTTTCAATTGTTTGTACAGAACTTAAATTGGATGGGTCACTAAATAGCAGTTTCTCTCGCGTTCTCAGACTATAGTAACCTCCTATATATCTAAGAATAAAAACATTTATGCCGTCACAAGATCCTAAGAAATTGGGTATAGTCTCCTCGCTCGGATCAGTTAAACGTTCAATTTGGCTATCTCTGATACCAAAAAGACCAGTCTGATTTAGCGTAAGGTACGCAGCTGAAGAATCTAAATAACAAATATTAACATTCTTATTTGGATAGGATCCAATTATTTTCACGCTATGTTCTCCACGAATACAGCTGCTTGCAAATCCAAGAGAAAATAAAAAAGGTAAAAAAAGGTTCTTCTTCATTCTCACTTAATTTCACCTCCTAAACCCAAACACAAATATCATTACTATTAATACACAAACTATAATAATGCACCCAATCAATATCGCTTTATAAGAGTCGCTTTCTCTAAAACTGGTTTCTACTGTGCTCATAAAGCCCCCTTCAGTCTCTGCTCCAGTAGTTACTTCTTCTTCGCCTGCTTCAGCACCAGCAGTTGCACTTTCGTCAATAGTTTGAACCTCAACTGTTTCTTCTTCCTCTTCTTCAGCAACAGAAGGTTTTGATTCAGCAATTGTTATCTCAACTTCTCGCTCATCCATCCTATCACCATTCTTTCTGTAAACAGCAAATGTTATTGTATAAGTTCCAGGCGTGGCATTTTTGACATTAGCATAAAGAGTTCCTTCCCAGCAGTTATCATCATCTTCCCAATCAGATTCTAATTCATCAATTTCATGCTCTATTTCAATATCTAAACCGCTACACATAACCTTCACTAAAACATCATCTTCATCGCGTGCCCCAGCATTTGCAACCTCAACATCAAATCTAAGTCTTCCATCACCAGTTAGCTTTGATGGATAAACAGCAGCATCAATTATTCTTAAATCGTGATTCTCTTTATCCACAGCTATTTTAAATGTCTTTGTAACAACATGTTTAACGTCATTATCATCAATACCTTCAAGTTCCAGCTTAAGTTCATATGTTCCTTCATCTAAAAATAATGGCACATCGAATGTTACTGTTTCTCGTTCACTTTTTTCATCCGGCTCTAAACCTCCAATATCAACCTCTTCTTCTTGCTCGTCTTCATCTCCCATCTCTTCTAAAGTTGCTGTTAAAACAATATCATCAATTTCTATGTCTGTGCTCTCATCAAAGATATTTTGAATCCTGAATTTGATTTCAATTGTGCTATTTGGCTCAGCCTTTTTGTCAAGCTTGTAACCATCTTCTTTATCCTGTAAGTCTTTTTCAGTTCCTTCAGCTACTTTTATGTTAATGTCTTCAAAAATTAATTTTCCACTATCGATTTCCACAGTCGTATTAACTTTATTATCATGCCCATCATCAACCTGAATAACACAACTTGTCTCACCAGCATGTGTTTTTCCAACAGTAGAAATTGTTAAAGTGCTTCCACTTATGCTGCATTCAGCAATATTCGTATCAGCTTGCGTTAATACACTAAAGCTCAAACTATCTCCGTCTACATCACTGGCATATTGACTTAAGTCAAGCGTCTTTGTACTATCTGGATCAAGTTTTTGCTTATCTATTGTTTTCCAAGTAGGAGTATCCTGTACAGCATTAACTGTAATGCTAAAAGTATCCTCAGCTGATAAACTTCCATCGCTTACCTTTACAGTACAGCTTGCAGTACCATAAAAATTAGCAGAGGGAGTGATTTTCAAATTCTTTCCATTACTATCAATCGAACAATCAACTTCTGAAGTATTTTCAGCAGAAATGCTAAAGCTCAATGTGTCGCTATCAGAATCAGTTGCATAACTGCTTATATCCCCAATAGTTGTTGTTCCGCTATCTTCATCAATTGTTTGATCATCAATATTTTTAGTCCATGCAGGAGCGTGATTTATCTTCAATGTTCTATTATTTGCTCCCCACCCTTCATCATTAGTGTTCTGATATTTACACATCACATTCCATTTAAAGTCATCATCGGTAGTAGAAGTTGTCAGTTTAAAAGAAAGGGTTTCATCTCCACTTGTTAAACTGCTTATGCTATCATTCGTTAATTCGCTTTGCCATGTTCCGCTACGATCGCTCCATAGCTGGCATAATTCAAGCGTTTCGCTTGTATCCCATTCTAACTTAAATTTAAATTCCACCTCTGTTCCAGCATTTACTTTTGCATTGTCATTAGGCTCGAGCAAAGTTACTGTCGGAGCTGCACCAAACGCAACAACACAGCTAAAAATAACAGATAAACACAGCATGAGTCCAAAAAATGCTTTCTTCAAAAATACCACCCCCAAAATAAATTTCTTTTTCCCATAAATATTATTTCTTCTCAAAAGTAGTTACATATTTTTAAAGTTTTTGTTAAATTTTCAGGGTTTGCTAAACGTTCTAAAATTAGAAAGTGGCATCAATCTTTTTTATCTATCCAATGTAGGCTCTGATCTTGCCATATTTTTCTATATTTGTAGAAATAATAACTAAGCTCAGATATACCTCTTTTACAGAAAATCACTTTGTGCGTCTTGATTACATCAATTTTAATATACAGAGGAAGCTGGAGTTTTTAGCCTAGGCGCAACTATACAGATGTCAATATCACTTTTTGTCTTTTCAATTTCCTTCGTTAGCTTGTATGTTTGAACCATTTCTTTCTACAAGCTCTTTAAACTTTTCAATAATTTTTTGTAAGTAGGGCAATAAAAACTCCATCGAAGTTCCAGTTTTTCAAAGTACCCTTTTTTTTCCTAAACTCCGGAATCATTTTTAAACCCGTACAACTACACCCCATTGTTTGATTGCTTCTTTTAGCTCTGGACGCGTTTCAGCATATTTCCGCAAGCTAATACCTTTGACAGCAGCTTCAATAGCCTGTCTTGCTGCAATTGCGCCTTTTCTTGTTCCTTTAGGATGCCCATGGATGCCGCCACCCATTTGAATAACAACATCCTTTCCAAAAATCTTCCATAAAGCAGGAACCATTCCAGGATGCAATCCGCCAGAAGAAACAGGCATAACCTTTTTCATTCCATAAAAGTCGCAAAGCAATGCTTCTCTATTAGCTAAAACTTCCTCTTTTGTTTCGAACATTTTTCCAACAGCTGTTCCTATATGCAACTGATCACAGCCAAGCAGCCTCACAATCCTTGCAAGAACCTTCATGCTTATTCCATGAACCGGACTTTTATCTATTGCAGCATGTCCTGCCCTATGAGCATGCATAACAAGTTTAAGATTCTTATTTTCATTTCTCAATGTATGCAAAGCACCCCAGCCAGCAGTTATTACATCAACCATCAAATACTCATTTCTGCTTTCAGCAACAAGCTTAGCCCTCCTAAGCATTTCCTTTGTTTCAGCGGTCACATTAATCATATATACCTTTTTCTCGCCGGTTTCCTTCTCAGCTTTCTTTTTCATCTTCAATGTTTCCTTTAGTCTTTTCTCAAACTTGTTAAAACTCTGTGAGCTCAAATTTTCATCATCTTTAACAATATCACAACCACCAATCCAAGCTTCATAAGCAACCTTGGCATGATCTTTTGTATTCAATCCAAGCTTTGGTTTAACTATCGTACCGAGTAAAGGTCTATCATAAACACCAATCACTTTTCTTACACCATTTAAACCGAATAAAGGTCCAGGAAAGCTCTTAACTATTTTTTCAGGAAAAATAATATCATTCAACCTTAAATTCAGAACTTCCTTCATTCCAAAAACGTTTCCAGCTATGCTCGATAAAATGTTCGGCATGTTTCCAGGCTCAAATAGTTCAATAGGATAAGCTATCTTAATATTTGCTTTCCTTCTAAGCTTGCCAACAGACTCGATAGAAAAAACCTTTGCAGCATTTTTCAGAACATAGCGCTTTACAGTCGCTATCTCTGTCCATGTTCCTATGCTACTTTCAGCAGCAACAGCACCAGCTGCTTTTTCAATACGCTCCCGACCTCTAACATCAAGATAAAAATGACAAATCAGATCACTTTTCTTTGGCTTATAACTCAAATCCACATAATCTTCATACTTCATTTAATCACCAATTTTACAGTTTTTCTCATTCATTTTTCTTATCTCCGTAATAAAACATCTTTTCTATCGAAACATCCTCAGGAGTGAAACTGCCAACTTTTGGATGTGGCTTTTTCTCAGCATTAGAATCAGCATTAACGCTTGTTGCTGTATCTTTTTCAGTTTTCAGCGCTGTTTGTCCTTTAATCGGAACATTAATCTTTTCTTTAATCATTTTAAGCTCATTACTTATTTTCGCGAGTTCTTTCTGCAGCGAATCAATCTGCTTCTGAAGCATATCTTTGCTTCTATCAAATATTGCTTTTAATTGTTCGAGCGTCAATTCAGGTACTGTTTGTGATCCGCTGATATCTTTCTCTTTCAAATACTTGACAGAAGCGACTTTTTTTCTTAATATAGCTTCTGCCATCTCAACAGCCTTTGTTCTATCTTCTACTATTCCTTGATCAAGCAATTCTTGAGCAAGTTTGTTTACCTTTTGTACATCCTCAATCATTTTATCACCTCATTTAGCAAATAGCAAATTTATCCCCACCAAGATGGAACAATCTTTTTCCTTCTGCTTTGAAACCCTCATTAACAACTTTTCCTATAAATAAAACATGGTCTCCAACATCGAGCTCATTAACAACCTCGCATTCTAAAAATCCAAGTGCTTGTTTTATCCTAGTGCAATCAATTGCCTCAGCATTTTCTTTTTCAAAGCGCGTTTCAGTAAATTTATCAACATCTCTGCCAGAATGTGTTCCGCAAAACAAAACATCGTCTTTATATTCAGCTGAAATAAAATTTATAACAAAACTTCCTGCCTTTCTTATCAACTCACATGAATACCTTGTTTTTCCAATCACAATGCCATACATCTCTGGATCAAAACTCAAAGGACTATGCCAAGCAACTGGAATAATGTTATCTATTTCCTTTCCATTAACAAATGCTCTAGTAGTAACAAGAACTACTTGTCTCGGAGATATTATCTTCATAAACTCTTCCTTTGACATTCAAATCCAACCTCTTTTTTAATTATCAAAATTTCAAACATTAAATTTTTTTCGGTAAAGTTTTTAAAATTAAAGATTTACTACAATGATAGCAAAATTTATAAAAAACACTATTATCATAGTAGCAAAATGTTTCTCCAGCTATGGAAATGGTTAATAAGATCAAAATTTCCTGATAAGGATTAAATCATGCTTATCATCCACTATTTCTTTGCAGAAGGAGAATAACTTTCTAATTGAATTAACCAACTCATTAAATCTCCTACTTTTCTTTAAAACAGAAATAACAAAAGTACATTTTTCCTTGCTTACCCTTTTCATCTCCATCAAAGATTTTTGAACATCATTAAAATTATGGAATGCAGTTAAGCAAATCACTGAATCGAAAACATCGTTCTTAAAAGGTAAATGCTCTGCTTTTGCACAAACAAAAAACCCATCGGGAAATTTCTCTTTAGCGATCTTTAACATCTCAATACAGGCATCCACTCCAACTTTGAAAGGTGCGCACTTCCAAGCATTCGTACTTATTCCTGTTCCACAGCCAACATCTAAAAGAAATCCGTTAAGCTTGGAACCGAGTTTTTCATTTACCAAATTTAATTTTCTTTCTTGCTCATGCGCATATAATTCATCATACCCAGGTGCAATACTTTCGTAAAAGTCCATATTCAAATCAAAGAAAACTTTTTTATAAATATATTTTCCAAATCTTTTAATGAAAAAAGAGCAAAACCTTAAACTCCCTTTTGAAAAAATAAAACATAAAATTTTGGTAAAAGAAGAAGCCGAAACAAATCCTGCTCATGGCTGTCCGCCAGATAAAAGACCAGTAGAAGAACTAATCAATTACGGTGTTGTCAATATCGACAAACCATCAGGTCCAACATCCCATGAAGTTGCTTCATACGTAAGAAAGATACTTAACATAAAACGTGCCGGCCACAGCGGAACTCTAGATCCAAAAGTAACTGGTGTTCTGCCAATAGCTTTAGGCAGAGCAACAAGAATACTTCAGTTCTTGCTCAAAGCAGGAAAAGAATACATCGCCTTAATGCATCTTCATAAAAAAATTTCAGAAGAAGCTATCAGAAAAGGCCTAAAGGAATTTGTTGGTCTGATTGAACAGCTTCCACCAAAAAAGAGTGCAGTAAAAAGACAGCTAAGAGAGAAGCACGTTTATTATATTGATATTATAGAAATCGATGGAAAAGACATTCTCTTCAGGATCGGCTGCGAAGCTGGTGTTTACATAAGAAAATTAATACATGACTTTGGTGTAAAGCTAAAGTGTGGAGCTCATATGCAGGAATTGCGACGAACAAAAGCTGGTCCATTCGACGAATCAACATTGATAACCCTACAAGATTTACTCGATGCTTATTGGTTTTGGAAAAATGAGGGCAATGAAAAGTACATCAGATATTGCATCAAACCAATAGAGTTTGCTGTGCAACATTTACCAAGGGTTTGGGTTAAGGATGCTGCTGTTGATGCTCTCTGCCATGGCATAGATCTTAAAATTCCGGGCATAGCAAAACTGCATGATTATATTCTCGAAGGAGATCTCGTAGCTGTAATGACATTAAAAGATGAACTTATTGCAATTGGCATAGCAGAAACAATGAGTGAAAAAATGTTGAGAAAAACAAAAGGATATGCAGTGAATATAAAAAAAGTATTTATGAAACCAGGAACATATCCAAGGATGAAAAAATAAGCTAATCTTTTAAGTTCTTATACCAATGCCTTTGCAGTTCCTGAATCAAACCAGATGCACAGGTTCTGCATTTTCTAACATGTTTTATTAATTCATCTAATGATATATCTGAAATGTTCTCTTCAGTATTTGAAAAGGCATTTAAAAATCGCTGCTCCAATGAACTCAAGGATAAACCTAAACCAACATTTTTGAGAATCTTCTCAAAGAAAGAATGCTCATTGTACCTGCATGCGACTCTTTGAGCGTTCCTAAATTCAGAAATAACTTCTGGTGATGGATGCGTCGAGTCTAACTTTGATTTAACATACTCTTGAGAAAAACCAAAAATCATGCAAAAAGCATTCACATAAGGTTCGCGTTCCTGTTCATCAACAGAAGCAAAAAGATGAGTGAAATATTTTAGCGCATCGTCTCTTATTTCTGAATTTTCAGATTCATCATCCGTTCTTTCTCACCCCTTTTAATTAAAGAAGAGCATAAGAAA
>QMQQ01000003.1 GCA_003648985.1 Candidatus Woesearchaeota archaeon
AAGCCAGGCTTTGAGCGAATAGAAAAGATTGACTCTGTTTTTGCTGGTATTGCCTCGAGTAAAGCTACGATTGAATTGAGAAAGCTGAAGAAATTTGATTTTGTAATTGGATTTGATTGCAGGGTAATTCCTGCAGATAAAAAAGATGTTTTGCGTTACCTAATATGGAGACAGGCTGAATGTAAAAGGAATTGCTATAATGCTTTTGCTCAGATTGCTCTCGAGAAAAAAGGTTTTTGCGGGGAAGCACTTTCAAAGCGACTTGCTGGAAAGAAAATATCTGCTTTGAAGAGATTAATTAAGAAAGAAGGATTGCTTGACAAGATAAAACCGTGGCATGAGAAAGGTGTTTTGCTCTATTGGAAGAAGTACAGGAAAAAGGGTTACGATCCTATTCGGAATGAGGAAGTTATTGTTGAAAGACGAAAGGTTTTTGTTGATTGGAATCCAGTTTTATTTAACTCTGCTTCAGGTAAAAGCTTTATCTTGAACTTGATGAAAAATGGCATGGTATAAAGAAATTCATGAACAAGCAAAGGAATTTATATCTGGACGGTTAGGCAAAAGGGAAAGAAAGGCGAAGTGTTTGCTAATTAAAAATGAAGATTGAATTTGTTGCTTTTGATAGCTTTGGTGTGAAAAGCATGTGCACCAGGGTTTCAACAAAAGATTGTTCTATAGTTATTGATCCTGGCATTGCGTGGGAAGAGGAAAGTTTTCCTTTGAGCTATAAAGAGAGGGTTTTGCTTGATTTGAAGCATAAAAGAGCAATTAAAAGGGCATGCCGGCAAAGTGATGTTATTGTAATAACACATTATCATTATGACCACCACATTCCTGAAGGCAGAATGTATAAAGGAAAAGTCCTTTTGATTAAGGATCCCAAGAGAAATATAAACAAAAGCCAGAGGGAGCGCGCGGCTTATTTGCTTGATTTGATTGGAAAAGAGGCAGATATTCGAGTAGCTGATGGAAATGAGTTCAGGTTCGGAAAGACAAAGGTTTTCTTTTCAAAAGCGCTGTGGCACGGCATGGTTGGAACAAAGCTTGGGAAGGTTGTTATGTGCTGTATTGATGATAGAAAGGAAAGGTTGCTTTTTACGTCAGACCTTGATGGTCCTTATATAAAGAAATATGTTGAATTGATAGCAGATTATGATCCAGACTATTTAATCATAGATGGATTTCCAAGTTATTTGCTTGGTTTTATTGCGAGTTTTGCCAATCTGAAAAAAGTTCTTAAGAATACGATTGATATCTTGAAGAAAACGAAATGCAAATGGTATATAATCGACCATCATTTGTTAAGGGATTACCGTTACAGAGAGATATATTATGAAGTTTATAGGTATGCTAAGGAATCTGGAAAGAAAGTTTTGACTGCAGCTGAAATGCTTGGAAAAAAGCCAAAGGTGATTGAAGGTTATGAAAAGCATGGACCGACTAGATGGAAGAACTGGCAGCGCTTTGATTGGAGCTATTTAAATAGGGTTATAAAACGGGCTAAAGGAAAAGCGCAGAAAAAGATTAAATGAAAATTATATTTCTTGGTACAGGAAGCATGTATCCTTTGCCTAGGAAAGGATGTGGGTGCGAGGTTTGTAGATATATAAGAAGGAAAGGAGGAAAGAACAAAAGGACAAGAAGCAGTATTGTTATTAAGGTTGCAAAGAAAAATATTTTGATTGATTGCTCGCCTGATGTTTTGATGCAATTGAAAAGAGCAGGCATTAAAAGTGTTGATGTTATTTTGTTAACGCATAGACATTTCGACCATGTAAAAGGACTTGCTTTTTTGGATAAATTTGCTAAAAGGAATGTTTTGCTTTTTGCAAGAAAGGACGCACTTGAATATGTTTTGAAAAAATACCCGTTTCACGCTGGGTTGATAAAGCTGATTGAATTGAAGCTGAATAGGTGGTATAAATTATTTGGAATAAATCTTAGAGCATTTAAGGTTAAGCATGCACTACGCGGAAGAGTTGAGACTGTTGGATATGTTTTTTGTCGAGGGAGAAAATGTTTTGCTTATGTTCCTGATGCGCTTGATTTGAAAAGACATGTTTTTCTTCGAGGAATTGATTTGCTTATAATAGATGGATGTTGTTTTGATAAAAGGGAATTTGGACATATGAGTATGCTTGACGCGTATAGGATTGGAAAACAGCTTAAAGCTAAGAAAATTTTATTTACGCACATCGGGCACAGAAATCTACCGCATGATAAACTTGAGAAGCTTTGCAAGTATGTTTTTGATAACGCAATGCCGGCATACGATGGTATGATTGTAGAGGTTTAGAAGTTTAGTGCTGTTTTTTGATTTGTTGTTTAATTGAGTATAAATATATTTTTATAGCTGTACTATTAAAAATCTTCTCAAAATGAGAGCTCTTCGTCCTGGAGAATACGGTAGGATATACGGTGTAACTATCAAACGTCGGCGAAAGCGAAAGGAAAAACTTCAGCATATTGTTTTAGGGCTTGAAGAGCTCAAAACAGCCATCGACTTAAGAGTGCTGTATTTAAAAGAAGGGGTTGATGATGATTGCGTTGTTTATGCCGAACAAAGAGAAAGAACTTTTCGAGGAAGATTCAGCGTTACGAGGGATTTCGAAAACGATGATGCTATTGTTGGTTTATGCATAAATGGACTGGAACGGCTTGAAGGAAAAGATGTTTGGGAAAGAACAAAGAAGCAAGTACACTACACGATTTATCGTAGAAAAGAAGATCCGCCATCCGAAGCCGGAGTTGAGTATAGTTTACTTGAAGCGATTGTTGAGGAACACGACGAAGTGTACCAAATAAAAACTGTGTTGGAATGATAAAAGGTATTATTTTAGGAGGCGAGTTTGATAAGATTATTGCCAGACAGAAGAATGATGTTGATGTTGAGATTGGAGAACTGCTAGTTGCTGATTTACCTAGGGATAGGAAAGTTCTTCTGAAAGTAGCCGACATTAAATATGGAAGTCAGATAACACAGCAGAATCTTGAATTGATAAGCGGGCTAAAACTCGAAGAAGATGAAGAGATATACTTGTTTGATAGACACTTGAGAAATTATAACCTGCTTCTGCTGAAGCCTGTCTTGATGATTTGTGGAAAATCAGCCACAGCATGCAAGGAATTACCAAAGTTTTTTTCGTCGATAAGAGCAATAGCGAAAGAGGATGTTGCTTTTCTTGAAAAGCCGCGAAATGCTTTCTATATTGGCAAGTTGAGAAGTGGTAGTAAGGTTGTTGATGTTGATGTTGCACTTGATGGCATAAAAGCTTTGACGCATCATATTTTAATAAGTGGTACAACAGGAAAAGGAAAAAGCGTTTTAATGAAGAATCTTCTTTGGCATGCTTTAAAGCACGACTATAGCAGCTTTCTTGTTTTTGATCCGCACGATGAGTATTTTGGCAGAAATGGTTTTGGATTGAAAGATCATCCAAAAAGCGAGAAGATAGTATATTACTCGATAAATCCGCTTCCTGGAACAAGGACGCTAAAGATAAATCTACGATTGATAAAGCCGCATCACTTTCTCGGCGTTGTTGATTTCAGCGATGCGCAGAGACAAGCAATACAGCTGTATTATAAGAATTTTAAAGAGAACTGGATTGAGTATATTTTAAAGGGCGTTAAGATTTCTATCGGAGAAAAAGATTATTTTAAGCAGGATACTCTTGCTGTTATAGAAAGAAAACTGATAAATGTTTTAGATGTTTATCCGACTGCTGATGGTATTAAAGCTAATGGTATTTTCGATCCTGTTGCTGGAGAAAGTACTATAGCTGATATATGCAATGCACTTGAAAGCGGAAAGTCGGTTATAGTGGATACGTCGAATTTTTCTGGCTCTGTTGAATTGCTTATTGGAAGCATGATAGCTCATGAACTGTTTTTGAGATATAAAAAATACAAGTTGGGCGGTATGTTGCAAAGTAAGCCGGTTGTTTCGATAGTGCTTGAGGAAGCCCCAAGGGTTCTTGGAAAAGAGGTTCTTGAAAAGGGAGGGAATATTTTTTCGACTATTGCAAGGGAGGGAAGGAAATTTAAGGTCGGTTTGATTGCAATAACGCAGTTGCCGAGCTTGATTCCAAAAGAGATTTTGGCCAATATGAATACAAAAATAATTCTTGGGCTCGAGATGAAAGCTGAAAGAAATGCAGTGATCGAAAGCGCTTCGCAGGATTTAAGTGCTGATGAAAAAACTATTTCAAGCTTGGATGTTGGCGAGGCTATTGTTAGCAGCAATTTTGCGAGATTTGCTATTCCAGTTAAGATTGATGATTTTTATAAAAAAGAGGTAAAAAGTGAAATTAGAAAAATAAAGCTTGACTATAGTGAATTGTCTTAAGTATTGGAAAGAACAAAGATGAAAGAAAAAAAGGAAAAGGAAAAAGAACATACCGTTCAAAATAGAAATGGAAAATTCAGTATAGTAACTCTTATCACTTCCTTAGTTACAATCACCAGTTTTGGATTAGCTAATTTATATCACACAAGTTCAACCGTATCGGAATTACGACGCGAGCTCGGACAAAAGGATCGAGCAAGTTAGACAAGAATCTTCTCGAAACTACAAAGCTTTAAACTAAAGAATAGATAAGTTATATCAGAGAATAGATGGAGTAAATCAGCGAATAGATGGTTTATATAAGTTGATCTCAGAGAAGAAAGATAAGGAAAAATAGTCATTATTTCCATTGTTTTCTAACGAGTAAGGTAAAATAAAATACGGCTATTGAGAGAATAATGTCTTAAGCGAAGGGTTTTTTAATGATAAAACTATTTCTCTTCTATGCGCTATGAGCCTATGTTATGTAAGCTTGGCGATAAGCGAATGATCAATGAGCTTATGAAAAAAGGTTATTTCTTTGAGCCAAAGCTTGATGGTACAAGGGCTATATGCTATGTTAATTCGAATATCAGATTCATCAATAGAAGAAATAGGAATATAACTTACAGATATCCTGAATTTGATTTCAGGAAGTGTATTAAAGCTAAAAGCTGCGTTCTCGATGGCGAAATCGTTGTGTATAACGAAAAAGGAGTGCCTGATTTTCATTTGTTGCAGACAAGGGAGCAGCTTGAAAGCGAGTTGATGATTAAAACAAGAGCTGCACAGATGCCAGCTACATATGTGGTGTTTGATGTTCTCGAAGTTGATGGAAAACAGATTATTGAAAAAGCTTTGGCTGAGAGAAAGAAAGTTTTAGCGAATTTAATAGATGAAAGTAGAGCAGAAAACATCGAAGTGATCTTTTTCACAAAAGCAGGAAGAAAGCTTTGGAAAGAATTGCAGAAGAAGAAAGCAGAAGGAATGATTGCAAAGAATCCAGAAAGCACATATCAACCAGGAGTTAGGAGTTGGGATTGGATAAAGATTAAGAATCTGAAAACGATTGATTGTGCAATTGTTGGCTATACGAGTGAGAAAAGAAGAATAAGTTCGCTTGTTCTTGCATGTTGGAATCTTGCTAAAAGGAAATGGCAGTACCTTGGCAGGGTTGCTGCTGGTTTAAGCGACGAATTAATAGATTGGCTTTATCCAAGATTTAAGCGTCTTGAGAAAAAACAGCCAGTTGTTTCGTATAGGGGAAGCAAAGAAATTCATTGGATTAAACCTGAGTTCATTGCTGAAGTAAAATTTTTAGAGTTAACAAAGGATAATCAGTTGAGAGCTCCCGCGTTAGTCAGGATAAGATTGGATAAAAGACCTAAAGAATGTCAATGCACAGAACTTTTATAGGTTGTAGTGGATGGTTTTATTGGCATTGGAAAGGTGTTTTTTATCCTGAAGAGTTGAAGCCGTATCGATGGCTTGAATATTATGCCAAGCGGTTTAATACTGTTGAGGTAAATGCTACTTTTTACAGAATTCCGAAAGAAAGCATGCTGAAAGGCTGGCTTAAAAGAACTCCTGATGGTTTTAAGTTTAGTTTGAAAGCAAATAGAAGGATTACACATGATAAAAAATTAAAAAGAATAAAAAAGGATTTGAAAGCATTTTATGCCTTGGCAGGGATACTTGATGATAAACTCGGATGCATTCTTTTCCAGTTTCCTCCTTCAATAAAGTTTAATAAAAAATTGCTGAAGGACTTTGTTGAAGCTCTTGATAAAGATTTCAGAAATGTAATCGAGTTCAGGCATAAGAGCTGGTTTAATGCAGAAAGCTATGATGTGCTGAGGAAGAGAGATGTTGCGTTTTGCATTGTATCAGCACCGAAACTGCCAGATGACTGTGAGAAAACAGCAAAATTTGTTTATGTCAGGTTTCATGGAGCTAAGAGATGGTACAATTATGATTACAGCAGTAACGAGCTAAGAAGTTGGGCGGATAGACTGAAAAAGCTCAAGGCAAGAGAATATTTCATTTATTTTAATAACGATGTGAATTGCTATGCAGTAAAGAATGCAAAAATGGTCAAGAGATATTTTAAATAAGTATTGTAAATCAAGGAGAACTCCAAAACAATCTTTCTCTTAGCCACGAAGTGAATCTGTGATAAAGATCTTGAAAGAACGGTAAGAAGCTTCTTTTTGGTTTTATGCGTTGTTCTTTCGGTGAATAAATTCTTATTGCCGCTTTCTTTTCGAGATGATTTAAGTAATGGTCTTTCAGTATTTTTGATCGCACAGTCCGCTCTATTGTTGATGCTTTCTTTCTACTATAACCTGTATCATACTTTTTAATTTCCTCTTTCAGTGCTTCGAAACAGGCAGATGCTTCTTCGCAAAAAGAAAGTTTGCTTTCTAATTCTGACAGCGTTGGGTTCCTGAAGATAAGAATCTCTCCTTTTTGTCTATCGTATTTTGAAGAAGTTATTTCGTTTTGCAAGATTCTTCGAAGATGTTTCTGTATCCTTTTTGCGATTTCGTCGTCGTTGTCTGTTAGATAGATTGCTAAGACAGGCATTTTTATTCTACCTTCGATAGGCATGGTTTTACCATACATAAAATAATTCCTTCCAGTTTCAGGATTGTAAATAATTGAAAATTCTTTATCGGGAGAGCTTACGCAATATTCATATCCAAAGTAAGGGGTTATCCATTGTTCAAGATTTATGTTTGCCATTTTCATGCTATTCTATCCTTTCCAAAATATTTTTTGAGGATTTTTGGAATGAGAATGCTGCCATCTTTTTGTTGGTTGCATTCAAGCAAACTTATGATTAATCTTGGCAATGCGAGTCCGCTGGCATTAAGCGTGTGCACAAAATAGAGATTTCCTTTTTCTCTGAAGCGAGTGTTCATTCTTCTTGCTTGGAAGTCAAGACAGTTTGAGCAACTGCTTGTTTCCAAGTATTTTTTATGGAACGGACTCCAACAGCATATATCATATGTTTTTGCTGATGCAAAACTGGTTTCGCCTGCGCAAAGAAGTTGCGTCTGGTATGGCAATTCAAGAAGTTCAAGCAAACGCTCTGCTCTGTTCCGCATTGCTTCAAGCTCGTTCCAGCTATGCTGAGGATGACAGATTGTTACCATTTCTACTTTATCGAATTGGTGAAGGCGATACATTCCTCGTGTTTCTGTTCCGTGCTTTCCTGCTTCTGTTCTAAAGCAGGGTGTATATGCGCAGAATCTTTTTGGAAGTTCTTTTACATCAATTATCTTGTTTCTGTAAAGATTTGTTAGTGGAACTTCTGCTGTTGGGATAAGATAGAGACCTTCTGTTGTTTTGTAGACGTCTTCTTCGAATTTTGGAAGTTGTGCTGTTCCGACCATCACTTCGCGTTTTACAAGCAATGGCGGATTTATTTCAAGCAAGCCCTCTTTTTCATGAAAGTCAAGCATGAAGTTGATCAATGCTCTTGCAAGCTTGGCGCCATTGCCTTTAAGCACATAGAAGCCGCTTCCTGCAAGCCTCGAGCTTGCTTCAAAATCAATGATGTCAAGATTTGATGCAAGTTCCCAGTGAGGTCTTGTCTTAAAATCAAATTCTGGGATTTTGCCATGCTCTTTTACGACTGTATTCTTTGATTCGTCCAAGCCGTCAGGAACATCACCAGCGAGAATATTTGGAATGAGAAGCAGGTTTGAATCGAGTTTTTCTTTAGTGTTTTTAATTTTCTTTTCTAACTGTTTTATCTTTTCTGGAAGTGATTTTGCTCTTTCAATAAGCTTTGATATTTCTTTTTGCTTTCCTGCGACAGTAAGCTTTCTTATTTCATTGCTTATCTTGTTCCTTTCGTGTCTTAGGGATTCAAGTTCCTTGAGCAGTTTTCTGTATTGCTCATCAAGTTTGAGAATGTTGTTTATTGAAATTTTATATCCGCGTCTATCACAGCAGCGTTGGACTTCCTCTGGATATTGTCTAATGAATTTTATGTCAAGCATTTTTGCTTTTTTATTTTTGAACGAGCCTTATTTTTCCTTTGTTTAATGCAGATTCTATTTCTTTTCCTTTGGCTTGCTCGTTTTATTCTTATTGTTGCCTTTTTGCTTGCAAAGACTGAAGTAATTAGTTCATCGCCGGAATATATGGCTATTTCTTTGTTACGCATTGATTTTTCAAGATAAAATATGATATCTGTTTTTGAAAAGTCCACTTCAAACTTTATTGATTTTAGAATCCTCTTTGGCTGTACTAATTCTTGGATATCTATTTTTATGCCAAGCTCCTTTTCTATACGCTCTATCTCTTTTCCTTTTTTGCCTATTACACGCGGAATTATTTTTTCTGGAACGTAAACTATTGCTCTGTTTGAGCCGATGAGTTCTGCTTTTATTTTTTGTGAATATTTTTTGAAATAGTCTTCGACTGCTTTTGCAGCTAATTGTTGCATACTTGTTTTTGTTTCTTGCATCGGAACAATGACTGTTTCTTCACCATAGGTATAGATTTCATATTCTGGTTTTCCTGTTTCAAAGTCGCTTACAAGCACAACAGGTCTTGATAAATCTGCTTCTGTCATTCCGCTTGGAACTTTAACTGTCATAGTAAGGGAATAAACTTTGTTTACTTTTCCATCTTTGATGAAGATTACTGTGTCGATGATGTGGGGGATCATTCCAAGTTCTATTCTTCCAATGAAGCGCTGTATTGCATCAATCGGCTGTGTTGCATGAACGACGCCGACCATTCCTATTCCTGTTAGACGCATATCTGCAAATAACCTGAAATCTCTTGTGTTTCTTATTTCATCAAAAATTGTGTAATCTGGTCTTGAAAGGAGAAGAATGTCATGGATTTCTTCTAAGCTGCCATGCGAGATAGCATATTGAGTTATTTTTGGTCCAAGCTGCAAATCGCGAGGTGCTTCAACAGTTTTAACTACTTTATCCATTTTTGCATAAAAGGTTGCAAGTGCTTGAGCAAATGTTGTTTTGCCATGTCCTGGAGCACCAGCAATAAGAATTCCTTCTGCTTTTTCAAGGCGTTCTGTGAGTTTTTTGCTCAGTTTGTAGTCCTTTAAGCTGAGCTGCTTTATTGGCTTTACAGCTGTTATTTCCCAGCCGTCTGCGAATGGTGGCTTTGTGATAACAATCCGCAATGTTCCGAGTTGGATTATAGTGCTGCCTTCTCGTTCTATTTCTATAAAGCCGTCTTCCCTAAGGCGTGCTTCTTCGATGATTTCTTTTGCTATCTCCCTCATGTCTTTTTGGGTAAGTGTTTCTTTTTTGATCTGAACAAATCGCCATTTTCCTGGCTTTCCTTTTTTAGCATAAGGCTGCAGATTTTCTCTTAGATGAATGGACATTGTTTGTTCATCGAAGAATTGTTCGAGTTTTATTCTTGGCTCTGCTTTTTCCTTAATAATCAGCTTTACGGCTATGCCTCTTGCATCTGCAACTCTTGCTTGGGTTTTATCAGCTGTGATTAATGTTGCTCCAAGCTCCCATGCAAGATTTCTTATCATAGCATCGATTTCGCCAAGTTTTGCATAGCGGATCGCTCCTGCTGAAGGCCTTGTACCGAGAAAGGAGATTTTGAATTCCTGTTCAGCGGCAAGTTCTCTTAGTTTTTTTATTTCATCTAAACCAAGAAATCCGCTTGCTTTTCCGAGATTTGCTTGATGCTCAAGCTCTGCTAAAACAGCTTCGTGGATTATGATTTCATTTACTTTAATCTGCCGTGTTTTGATTTGTTCTGAGAGAACACTGTCTATTATGATTGATGTGTCTGGTACGATCTTTTCTATGTGTTCTGGTTGAGCTTGAGTTGATTTTGGCATTTTTCAGGAAAAGAAGATGGATGTTTAAAAACTTTTAGAAAAATAGCGGGGGGAGGATTTGAACCTCCGACCTGTGGGTTATGAGCCCACCGAGCACTCCTGGCTGCTCTACCCCGCTATTATGAATATTCGCTTATAAAGTAAGAAGCCATTGTCCAGTTTAAAAATGTTGTTGTTGATTTTTTGAATTTTTGATTTTTTTGAAAGAATTTTAATTAAAAACTCAAACATCCAACAATGCGAGAAAAACACTTAGTGGTATTTTGAGGGGCTTTTTTGAGAATTCTTTTTTTGTAAGCAATATAATTTCTTTGAATTGAGGTAGGGATTTTATTTTTGATGATCGCTCCTGCCATTTTACTTCAAACCCATACAGATTTGAATTTTCCATAACAACAGCGTCTATTTCAAAACCGTTTTTCCAGAAAAAAATCTGGTCAGGAAAAATCCTGTAAAGATGCGTTGCTACCAATGATTCGGCAAGAATGGATTCTTTTGATTTTACTTTTACTAAGCACCAATCCTCTAATAGCTCAAGAAGTAATGGATCGATCAAGTGTATTTTTTTGTTTTTTCCGAATTTTATTGTTTTCTTGCTTATGTCTATGTTATATAATACAACTAGAGCAAACATTGTTTTGAACAAATTAACGTAAGCTGAAACGGTTTTAGGCGATTTTATTTCTATTTGTTTTGCAATACCTTCCCAGCTTAATGCAGAAGGCATGCGTTCTAATATAGCTTTAAATATCTGCCTAGCAATTAAGTCATCTCTATCAGCTTTTAAGACCGCTGTTTTAATCCAGCTTAAATAGGCTTGCTTTGCTTCCTCTTTATTACCGTTTATGGCATCGATTCCTAGAGGAAATCCGCCGTAAGTCATATACTTGATAAGCGCTTTATTCAATTTGTCTAACCACATAATTGCCGATGTTGCTTTTTTCTTTAGCTCATTGAAATTTTTTATCGGGCTGATTTTATTATACAGCTTTGGTTCTAGAACTCTGAGCCATTGTCGGAATGAGAGTGGCCATAATATGAAATCCTTTCCTTTACCTCGTCTTCCAGGAAATAGTTCTCCTTCACCTTTGATTGCGATGCTGCTAGAGCCTGTGAGCAAAACAACATCATTTTTAAGTTTTCCTCTATCAATAAGAAACTTTATTGCTCTTGGCCATTCGCGTGCTAATGTAATTTCATCCAATATGATCAAAGCATGCTTGATACCTGAATCGGCTTTAAATTCTAAATAGGTTTCTATAATATCAATCAATTCTTTATAATCCGCAAGTGCTTCACAATTGAAGTAAAATATGCTCTTTGGGTCACGTAATTTTAGTTGTTCTCTTATTAGAAGTTTTACAGCAGTGGTCTTACCTGCTTGCCTTGGACCTAAAAGAATATGCAATGCAAACGGTTTTAGATTTATCTCATTAAGAATTTTAGGTATCCAGGAATGTTTTTTTTCTTTCCATTTTTCAATATCATAATCTTTCTCTATAAGCTCTTTCCCCCTCCACCATGGATTCATATCCATTAGAGTTTGCAAATTCATATCGGTATTTAGAATACCGATATTTATATATTTTTCGGTATTTAGAATACCGATAAATTTTTGTTCGGTTTAGAAAACTTTAAATTAAATGTTATCTCCAACAAGGCAATGGTATTTGAATTATTGATTAATCCTAAAAAAGCAGAAGGCAAGCCGTGGGAACTTTTCTTTCTTGGCTTTGCTTATAGCATTTTAGGATTGATTATTGGCTATATCATCTTTCGTAGCTATGTCAGTCTTGTTATGGTTGTTTTGGCAGTAATTGCGAGTGTTCCATTTATGCATAGTTTGATTAGCAGGGAAGAGCAGAGAGATGTTGTTATTGAAGATGAAAAAAAAGTATTAAAAGCACATATGAAAAGCATTGAGATGTTTGCTTTTCTTTTTTTGGGGTTTTTGGTTGGTTATGTGGTTTCATACGTTCTTTTGCCGAGTGAGGTTGCAGTAAAGACATTCAGTACACAAATAAATACAATAATGGCTGTTAAGGGTGCTGCAACTGGAAATTTCTTTTCAAGTATGAACATGCTAAGTGCGATTTTTTTCAATAATATTAAGATTCTTCTTTTCTGCATCCTTTTTTCATTCTTTTATGGCGCCGGCGCGATATTCATTTTAACATGGAACGCAAGCGTAATGGCTGCAGCAATTGGAAGTTTTATCTCCAATGGACTAAAGCACGCTCACGCTTTACAAGTTACAGCAAGCGGGTTTATGAGGTACTTGCTCCATGGGTTGCCTGAAATCATTGCTTATTTTATTGGTGCCCTAGCTGGAGGAATTATAGGCATAGCAATAATAAGGCACGAATTCAGAGGCGAGAAGTTTAATAGAATAATGAAGGATTCTCTTGATCTGGTTTTAGTTGCAATAGCTTTGCTTTTGGTTGCTGGTTTGATTGAGGTTTTTCTTACGCCATTACTTTTTGGATAAGGACCAGGTAAGTAAACTTGGATAGAAAAAAATATATAGTGGTTTTGTTGATGATGTTTTATGCGTAAGTTAAAGTATTTCATTTTAGTTATTTTGCTACTTATGCTTGGCATTTTTATAATAGGAAAGTTAGGAAGAAATGGAACATCTCAACTGCCAGCTCCTGTTGGAGTGTTTATCGGTACGCCAGATGATAAAAAGATGTCAGGAGAAAGCTTTGATAGCTATAATGAAGGAGGTAGAATCAGCGAAAGCAATGCTAATGAAAAAAATTTGAACTCGAATTATTTTAAAGAGCTTGTTTTAGATCTGATTAAATTGTATGAAAGTCAAAAAGATTTGGTTAAAGCAGCAACTTTGATCACTGATATTGATGAGCTTGTAGCAAAAAGCGGGATAAGTGCTCTTGATGAACGATGGGAAACACTTACGCTTTGTCTCGCTAATTTTGATTGTGAAGCAAACAAGTTTTTTGATATGATTGCAACTGTTTCATTAGAAGGTACAAAGCATGGATTTGAAAATGGAAATCTTATTGTTCAACTGTTAACAGCAGATAAATATTGGGGGACTGATAATGTTATTGAGTTCAGTAAGGCAGTAAAATATGTTAATGATGGTGTGCAAGAAAAAAGCGATAAGATAAAACAAGCTTGGCAGGAGATAGTTTCCTGTGATGGTAAATGTAAGGAAAGAACAACTCTGAATTTAGAAATGATCGAGTTGCTTGCTAAAGATTAATTTCTATTTTTTCTTTCTGCCCATTTGGTTAAAAAGCTTAGGTGATGGGTATAATAGTGAGGAGGATTTGCTAAAAAATATTTCATTAGTGCTTTTATTCCGTCTCTTATTTCTGGATCGACATTTTTTAAGAGCTCTCTGCTTTCTAATGCAAGGATTCCGCTTAGTTCGATTGGTTTTTTGAGAAGAGATGAAATGTAAATGAGCTGAAGAACATTTAACAGATCATCTACTAATTTTATTAATGGCCTATTTTGTTGTTTTGCTAACCTGAAAAGGCAAAAATTAAGAAATTCTCTGAATTTTTTATTTTTAAACAACCTTGTAATTTTTTCCTTATCGTTGTAGTCTTTGCAAAAAGAGTTTTCGTGTCTTTGATCCACGCCGTGATGAATAATGTCAAATATCATATCATAGAATTTCTCTTTTTCAACGCTGTACACAACATTTCTTCCTTTTCTTTGCTTTTTGATAACGCCCAGGATAAGCCATTTATTGAGAGTAAATGTTACTGCAGTTCTTGAAATTTTCAGTATCTTGGCCAGTTCTGTTGGAGTTTTTCCTGAACCGCATATTAGATAAAAAATCTTTGATTGTCTGACTGAACAAACTAGCTCTCTTAGAATTTTTGCTTGGTATGGAGAGCCTATTAGATTAAACTTGTGCCCATGCCAAAAGCGTTCATTATCTGATTTTATTTCGATTGTCGGTGACAATTTAGTAATTAGAAGATAAAATTATTTAAAAAGATGTATTTCTACCTTTAAGTGGCTTATTGTCGATGTTGGCTCATAAATGTCTCTAGTCGTTCTAAAAATAAAGAAAAATCTGATTTTTTTATTGTTGCTCCTGCAGCACATTCATGACCACCGCCATAGCCACAAAGTCCTTTAAGGGAATATGATATTGCTTTTCTGAGATCGAGCTTTCTTGCGCGAAGAGACAAGCTTATTTCACTGTTTTTTTCTCTGCCAATGATTATGATTTTCTCTGGGAATAGGTAGATGAGTTCGTTGGCTAATTCTTTTGTTAAGCTGTACTTTGCATTTGAATAAGTGAACAGGAAAAGTTGCCTTTCTCTTTGCTTTTTTATGTTTTTTAATACTCTAGCGAACAATGATTGATATTCTTTGTTGATCCTTTCATACTTTTTTAGTATTATCCTTGCGTGGCTTGTTTCTGCATTTAATAGCTCATAAGGTGATTGGAGTTTTTTGATGTGTTCGATATATGGGTATGCTTCTTTTGACCTTCCCATCAGCGCGAACGATAGAATCCTAATTATTTTTCCTAATTTTGTTTTGTAAATTATATCGCCGATTGGTCTTTGTTCAGCTAAGTCAGGATATCTTTTAAGGAAAAGAGGAAAAAAATCAGGAACGTGCCAATCGGCTATGCAGCCAATAGTAGCTATCCATAGTAAGTTTTCTGGTTTGCCGGCGATTTCATAGCATAAAGCTGAGACAGGATAATTGCAGCCGTACAATCTTGGATTGAGATAAAGGATTCTGTTATTCTTTTTTTCAGCAGGACCATGATGGTCAAGCCAGATAATGTGCTGATTTGAGCGTTCTAAAAAACTTTGTTTGATGTCTGCAAGATCGAGAACAACAACCTTGTCTGGATTTGCATAGCGCAATTTTCCAATGAATCTTTTATCAACGTAAGGATCACTTTTTACAATAACGTATGGTTTTTCAGCTTGTGGCAGGATTTTGTAAAGTATTAAAAATGAGCATATGCCATCGCAGTCATCATGGAAGAAGAACAATGGCCTAAAAGCAGAGCTAAGTTCCTTTTTTATTTTATTGATTAGCTTTCGTACTTCCTCTTTTTCAAAGAAGTTTTTCATTTTTTGCATTATGGCAAAACTCTTTCTGGATCTCTTGGAAAGAGAACTGCTTTTCTTATATTGTCGAGCTTCAATAATGCTTCGGTGAATCGTTCAATTCCGATGCTAAAGCCTCCATGTGGTGGAACACCCCATTTGAAAAATTTTGTAAACCATTCGAGTAGTTTAGGATTCATTCCTTTTATTCTGATCTGTTCCATGATCTTTTCATAGCGATGTTCTCTTTGGCCGCCGCTACTTAACTCGATTTCACCGAAGTAAAAATCAACGCTCCTTGCATATAACGGTTGATCATCAACACGCATTACATAGAATGGTTTTATCGCGAATGGAAAACGATTTATGAAAAAGAATTCTGCATGATATTTCTTTTTGACGTATTCCGCTAAAAGCTTTTCGCTTTCTGTATCCAAATCACTGCCTTCAGGAAGCTCTTTTCCAAGCGATTTTAGGATGTCATATATTTTTGGAAATCTTAATTCTGGAAATGGCGTTTCTGGAATTTTTATTTTGGCGTTGAATAGTTCAAGTTTTTCTTTGCATGTTTTCTTTACGTGTTTTAAAGCAGAGATGACAAGCTGCTCTTCAATACGCATAGTATCTGTTTCATCTTTGATGTATGCTATTTCTGCAGCGCAGCTTCTGTGTTCGCAGAGATGCTTTGTTGTGTGGCTTAACTCAGCACGCCAGCTTGGACCTATGTCATAGATTTTTTCAAAGCCACCAGCTATAGTAAGCTGTCTGTGAAGCTGGGGGTCTTGACGAAGATATGCTTTTCTATCAAAATATTTTATTTCAAAAATCTCTGCTCCGCTCTCGGACGAGCTTCCTATTATGCATGGTGTAAATACTCTGATAAAGCCATTTTTTCTGAACCATTCGATAAAGCCACCGACAATTGCATTTTGAATAATGAAAATGGCTTTGTTTTCTGGCTTTCTCAGGTCGATGCAGCGATAATCAAGCCGCTTGTCCAAGCCGATTTTTATTCCTTTTTCTGTAACTGTTATTGGCAATGGTTCTGCTTTTGATAGAATGTTGATTGATTCAAGAATGATCTCGATGCCGCGAGGAGCCTGCGGATTCGCTTTTATTATTCCTGTTGCTTGGATTACTGTTTCGTTGGTGAGTTGTTTTATTCTGTTGAAAGTCTCTTCAGGAGTTTGATTTTTTATTGCAGTAAGCTGAACAGTTCCGCTAAAATCACGTAGCACAATGAATGCAATTCTTCCGAGAATACGTGTTTCATGGACGTAGCCTGCAACGATGACTTTTTTTTCTGCTTTCTCAGGTGTTATATCGGCTGTGATTATTCTTTTTAGTTTCTGGTTATTCTGGCTCAAGGATTTTCACCTCGCATTCTGCTTTTCTGCTGAATAAGACAGCATCTTCTTTTGTGCCGACGATTTTTCCATAATGCATTGGTATTGCAACAATGGGTTTGATCTTGTTTGCGGCTTCTGCTGCTTCTAAAGCATTCATTGTGTATGTTCCGCCAATTGGCAATAAAGCTATATCTGCTGTTATTACATCCATTTCTGGTATTAAATCTGTGTCGCCAGCATGATAGATTTTTGTGCCATCTATTGTTATGATAAATCCGACGCCAGCGCCTTTTGGATGAAAGGGCTTGTTTATATTATAGGAATGAACCGCTTTTACTGTAATGCCTTTTATTTTAATTGTTTCACCTGGTTTGATTATTTTTGTATTTCCAGAAAGCTTTTTCATTGCTTTTTCTGGTCCAATTATAATGGTGTCTTCTTTTGATATTGCTTTAATGTCGGTTTCGCTGCAATGATCATAATGGTCGTGCGTAACAAGTACGAGATCGGCTTTTGGTTGATGTGGCTTTAACTGGAACGGATCAATGTAAATAGTTATTTCTTTTTCTATCCTAAATGATGCGTGTCCTAACCAAGTGATTTTTATGTGATTGAATTCGAACATTCTTCTTTTTTGCTTATGCAAGCAGTTCTGCTATCTTTTTTCCAAAATCAGTTGCAGCTGCGGGACCGTTTGCTGTAATTATGTTGCCATCGACTTCTACTGATTTAGCAGTGTATTCTGCTCCATGTTGTTTAAGGATTTCTATGCCGAATTCATTTCCCGGAGCAGACCAGACAGTTGCTTTTTTTCCTTTAAGTATGCCTGCTTCTGCAAGTATTGTTGGAGATATGCAGATTGCTGCAATGATTTTTCCCTTTTCATAAGCTGATTTTATAAGCTCACCCAGTTCTGGCAAAGCTGATAGGCTTTCTCTTGCTCCTGGTCCGCCAATAATAACAAGAGCATCAAAATTATCTATATCTGCATCTTTGATTGATAGATCTGTTTCTATGCTTGAACCGTCTGATGCTGTTGCAGTTCCGCCATTAGGAGAAGCCACTGAAACAGAAATTCCTGCTTTTTCAAGCTCAGCGCGTGTATTTGCATATTCTATTGGTTGATAGCCGTTTTGAGCAACAACAAGCAATGCTTTTTTTGACATTTTAATGTTTGGATTACTGAAAATTATTTTAAAGTTTTGTTTTTGCTTTGTTTTTTGGTTGAGGTTGGAAGGGACAAATCAGAAAAACTTTATATAGTTTAAATAATTCTTCCTATGAGAAATGAGCGGACTAAAAGAGGTGATTATTTTTTTAGATAAAGTTGGCTTGTATGATGTTGTTTTGCCTTTTCTGCTTGTCTTTACTATAGTTTTTGCAATACTTGAGAAGACAAAAGTTCTAGGCGTTCAGGAAGTTGGGGGAAAGAAGATAACCAGAAAGAATTTGAATGCAATAGTCGCATTTGTAGCTGCTTTTCTTGTTGTTACATCGACAAAGATTGTGAGTGTAATGAATCAAGTTCTTGCAAGTACTGTTTTGCTTGCTTTGCTGGCAGTGCTGTTTTTAGCGCTTGTCGGTATTTTTATAAAAACAGAGGGAGAAGGAATTTTTTTGCAGGGCGGCTGGAAAGTGCTTTTTATGGTGATTATGTTTTTAGGTATTGTTCTGATATTTTTGCATGCACTTGGATGGCTAATGCCGTTATGGCAGGCACTTCAGTTTAGGGTAAGCATGCAGATTGTTGGAACACTTGCTTTATTTGCTTTCATTATTATTGCAATATATTTTATAACAAAAGAAACACCAAGTACTAAAAAGGAGGGATAAAAATGCCTTTTGATTTTAGAACCGTTATGACCTTGCTTGAGGAAATGGGAATAATGGATGTTCTTCTGCCGTTTTTGTTGATATTTTCAATAACTTTTGCTGTTTTTGAAAAGACAAAAGTAACAGGAAAAAAGAATGTAAATGTGATGATTGCATTGGTTATTGCTCTTGCGATTGTTATTCCGCATGTTACAGGAAGCTATCCGAGCGGGTTTGATGTTGTTGTTATAATTAATGCTATTTTGCCACAGATTTCTTTAGTCATACTTGCAATACTTTTATTTATGCTGATAAGCGGGTTAATAGCAGCTCCTGGCGGTGGCGGGGCTGGTAAGACAATTGGTGTTATTGTTGCATTATTGCTGATATTGTTTATCTTCTTTGGGACCATTGGTTATTTTTATGATGTAAGCTGGTTGTATGATTTTTTTGGCAGTGAAGCAGTAACCTTTCTTATTGTAATGCTTGTTTTTGCACTTGCAATTTGGGGCATAGTTGGCGGTGGCAAGGAAGGCGCTGCAGAAATAAGGATTCCCAGATGATGATATCGAACTATATTGCTATTTTATTACCTGCATTGTTGATTTTTGTAGTTGTTTATGCTTTGCTAAGCAAAACTGAAACCTTTGGTAAGAATAAGGCTTTTGCAGCTGCTGTTGCGATAATAGCTGCTTTTCTTGGAATTTTGTTCAAGGATGTTTTAGTTATTATCAATTTTATGGCTCCATGGTTTGTAGTTATCTTTATTTTTCTTGTTTTGCTTCTTGTTCTGTTGATGATTCTTGGCGTAAAGGAAGAGACTATAGCTGAATTTGTTAGCAAGAATAAAGGCTTTCAGATGCTGATTATAGCTATTGCGCTGATAATATTTTTTGCAGCGCTTGGTTATGTTTATGGTGAAAGGCTTTTGCCAGTAACTGCTGAAAAAGCGCCGGTTGAAGCTAAGGCAATTACAACAGGCGAAGCAGGAACGTTTAAAGAAAATGTGTTCAAGGTTATTTTTAATACAAAGGTTCTTGGCGCATTATTTATTCTTATTGTTGCTATATTTGCTATAGTTTTATTGACGAGAGAGAAGATTTAGAAGATGCTAATTTTTTTAGCTTAGGCTTTTTTAAGTCTTCTTTGGTTAGTTTTGGTTTTTTCCTTTTTTAGCTTTTCTGTGATTGATGACAATTCTTTTACATTTTCTGTGAGTGTTGGAATGACTTTTTTGAATACCTCCCCCATTGCTTTTACATCTGTTCCTATTTCTTTTATGCCTTTATCATATTCTTCAATCCTTCCTATTATTGTTTGCTTTAGTGTTTCAATATCTGATTTTAAGTCTTCTATTGCCTGTTCGACTTTTGAAAGTCTGCCTTCTGCTTTGTCTTTCCAATCGATAACAGCGTCAACTGCCTTCATTAGTTCATCCCACTTTTCATCGATTATAGCTTCTGCTATTTCTTCTATGGTTTCTTTTGTGATTTCTGGTTTTGCTGATTCTGGCATTGGGGGTGGAGGCAATTCAGGCGGAGCTTTTGGAGGTGCTATTGGCATAGGCGCTATTGGAGGGGCTGGTGCTTTTTCAGGCATACCTAGTCTGAGTTGCGCTTCTGATAATGCATCAAAGATTTGCGCAGAGGAGTACCCTTTTCTTTGAAGTTCTGCGATAATTTGATCATTAGATAAACCTTGATTTTTTAGCTGAACGACGAGTTCTATAGGAACGCCTTTAGAAGGCTTTTTCTTTCCAAAGCCGAATAAGGCCATTTGCATTTCACCTCTTTTTCAATAGTAAAATCTTTTGTTTTTATAAAAGTTACTTCGAACTGAGCTTTTCTTCTTCTATTTTTTCTTTGACGATGCGTTCAACCTCTCTTCTTGTCACGAATTGCATAGGGTCAAAAAATTCAACTGTTTTTTTGAGCGTTTCGAGCTCTGTTTTTGGTGCAAAGTTTTTAAGCTCTTTTGCCACGAGCGTGAGTTTATCCTTTAACTCTGTAAGCTCTCGTCTTAACTCAGCTATTTCAGAAGTGAGCAGTTTTGTTTCTTGAAGAAGTCGCTTATCTGTTTTAAGCATGTTGCTTTCTATAACTTCTATCTTTCTGTTCAGATTGGCATAACGGTCTTCGAGTGTTGAAAGCATTGAAGCTAAACGCTGAATATCCTGTTCTGGCATAAAGTTATTTTTCTTTGCTTTTTATATTAATTTATGTGAGCATGTTTGAGTAGTAAGCTGAAGAAACGAAGATTTTAATAATAATGAAGGTTAATCAAGAATAGAAATAGCTCTTGCTTTAAATATTGCTAAAAAAGAGGTAAGCCGATGGTTGGGAAAGAAGCATTTTCATATGAAGTAATTCGAGCAGGCGAGGAAATAATTCTAAGAGTTGATTGTAAGACTTTGCCGTATGTTCCTTCTATTGAGAATAATCCTGTTGTTATGGCAAGAACGATTGAGTTGCTTGCCAAGGTTGGTACTGTTACAAAAATAGTTTTTGTTCAGAAAAGAGATTATGAATATGATTTAAGACAAGTTAGTTTGTTGCAGGAAATAGCAACTATTTATAAAAAGTTGGTAAAGCAAAGAGAACTTTTTTCTGTTAGAGCAATAGGTGTAAATTGTATTAGGTGGTTAGAAGCGAAATATGCAACTTTACGCTTAAGATTTTTTACTATGCTTAGGGAAGACCCTATTGGAGTTTATGTTATGCTTAGACGTTCGGCAAGAGAAGAAAGGCTCGAGCTGAACAAGGCAGTGAATAAAGAGCATGCTGGTTGTTTAAAGAGGTATATTGCTTTGCTTGATTATCTTGTTGAATTGCTTGATAAAACAAGATTGATTGCATTGGCAAAGCCGCATTTAGTTGGCTATGCTATAGGTGACAGAAGCATTTATCGAATGATCTTCAGGCCTGTGATAAAACCCGATTTTATGTTTACAAAGCTGATGGCAAGCTATCCTGCTGAAGCAGAAGCAATAGACGCTTATTATGTTGGTGAAACTGAGGTTACTATGTTCAAGCTTCCAAGAACGACACAGTATCTTTATCATGTAATTCCGCCTGAGTTTAAGCTAAAAGAGGACCACTATGATATACTTGATACTGCAAGAAGGATAATGGCTGAACATAAACCAACAAGAAAAGAATTTATTGATCCAGAAAGGATGAGGAGGGTTTTCTATAATGTTGGAAGAGACCTCCTAAGTGAATTGGCAGAGCAAAAAGGCATATTGTTAAGGGAAAAAGACCTTGATTTACTCACGCAAATTTTAGTTAGGTATACAGTTGGTTTTGGCCTGATTGAAGTTATTTTAGCTGATCAAAGGATTCAGGATATAACAATAAACAGCCCGATGGGAATGTTGCCTATGTTTGTTGTTCATGCTGACTATGGTGATTGCATAACAAACATCATTCCTACAGCAGCAGAAGCAGAAGGTTGGGCTTCTAAGCTGAGAATGATCAGCGGAAGACCTCTTGATGAAGCGAATCCTATTCTTGATACTGAAATAATCTTACCAGTTGCAAGAGCAAGGGTGTGCGTTATTGCACCGCCGCTTACGCCAATGGGCTTAGGTTATGCTTTTAGGAGGCATAGGGATAGGCCTTGGACCTTGCCTTTGTTTATTGCAAATAGGATGATTAATCCGCTTACTGCAGGAATTCTTAGCTTTTTAGTTGATGGAACAAGAACGATGCTCATTGCAGGAACAAGATCAGCAGGAAAGACGAGTTTTCTTGGAAGCTTGATGGTTGAAATAATGAGGCGGTATAGAATCGTTACGGTGGAGGACACTCTCGAGCTTCCTGTAAATGCACTAAGAAAGCTTAACTTCAATATTCAGAGCATGAAAGTCAGGTCTGCTCTTGCCAGGGGCGGAACTGAGTTGCCTGCAGATGAAGGTATAAGAACTGCTTTAAGGCTTGGAGATAGTGCTTTGATAATTGGTGAGGTTAGAAGTAAAGAAGCACTTGCTCTGTACGAGGCTATGCGCATCGGTGCAATGGCAAATTTAGTTGCAGGAACAATTCATGGCGAAAGCCCTTATGGTGTGTTTGACAGGGTTGTTAATGATTTAGGAGTTCCGAGAACAAGCTTTAAAGCGACTGATTTGATCGTAGTTGCTAATCCAATCAGGAGTCCTGATGGCCTGCATAGATGGAGAAGAATTGTTCAGGTTACAGAAGTAAGGAAGCATTGGGAAACAGATCCATTGCTTGAGCATGGATTTGTTGACTTGCTTAAATATGATCCGCGTACTGACCAGCTCGAACCGACAAGCGATTTGATAAATGGTGATTCTGATGTTATAAAGGCTGTCGCAGCAAATGTTAAGGAATGGGCTGGCAATTGGGGCGCTGTTTGGGATAATATTCTGCTAAGGGCTAAGATAAAAGAAACTCTTGTGAATTATGCTTTGAAAAGCAAGCAGCATGATTTGCTTGAAGCTGAGTTTGTTGTTGTTGCTAATGATCAATTTCATACTATTTGTGAGAAGGTAAAGGAAGAGATTGGAAGTCTTGATAGCAAAAGGATTTTTTCTGAATGGGAAAGTTGGTTAAAGAGGGAAATAAAGAGAAAACGAGCGGCTAAATAAAATGCGAAAGGCAGAGGTTAAAGAACTTATACGGAAATATAAAGAACGTCTTGAACGAGAGTTGAAAGCAAAGCCAAGCGAGATAAGGCCTGTATTTTCAAAAGAGTATGAAGTGTTTAGGAAGGAGTTGCTTCCAAGGAAATTAACTGTTTATGAAAAGTCTTGCAATGTTGCAGCTAAGATTTTGAAGATTAAGCCAGGAAAAGAAAAAAAGCAGGAGCTTTTAGATGCTATACGAACATGCCATCTTAAAACAAGTCCTGAGGGGGCTGTTTCCCTGCCTATAGGAGCAACGATTTTGATTTTGTTGTTTGGCGTTCTTGTTTCAATATTTCTTTTTAAGTCAAGCTTTTTGCTTTTGTTTTTTTTAGTCTTTGCTGGTTTAGGGTATTATGCTTTGAACAAGCTTCCATTCTTTTTAGCTACAAGCTGGAGAATGAAAGCAAGCAACCAGATGATTTTATGCATCTTTTATGTTGTGACATTTATGCGGCATACTCCGAATCTTGAAAGGGCTATTAAGTTCGCAGCAGAGCATATAGATCCGCCATTAGCTCTTGACTTAAAAAAAGTTCTTTGGGATGTTGAAACAGGAGAATATGAGAATGTAAAAGAAGCGATGGATGCTTATCTAAATGGCTGGAGGAAATGGAATCCAGAGTTTGTCGAGGCTTTCCATCTTGTTGAAAGCTCGCTTTATGAAGCGAGTGAGGACAGACGCGTAGGTTTGCTTGATAAAGCACTTGATTTAATCTTGACTGAAACTTATGAAAAAATGCTTCACTTCGCGCATAACCTTAAAGGCCCTGTTACAATGCTGCATATGCTCGGAATAATCTTGCCTATTCTTGGCTTGGTGATTCTGCCGTTGGTTGTTAATTTTTTAGGTAATGTAAAGTGGTATCATTTGGCGTTGCTTTATAATGTTGCCTTACCCATTATAGTGTATTTTTTTGGAAGAAACATTCTTACTAAAAGGCCAACTGGTTATGGAGATAGTGATATCAGCGAGATAAATCCTCAGCTAAAGAAGTACAGATACGTTCTTATAAGAATCGGCAGAAAAGAAATTAAAGTTAGTCCTTTTGTTGTAGCTGTTTTTGTTGGAGCTGTTCTGCTTTTTATAGGGTTGTTACCTATTATTATCCATACTGTTAGTCCAGAATTTGATGCAAATTTTATTGCTGGAAGCAAGTTTTTAGATTATAGGGAAAGCAGGGTTACAGCTGGGACTATTGTCGGTCCTTATGGTTTAGGAGCAAGCCTTCTTTCTTTGTTTGTTGTTCTTGCTCTTGGCATTGGTTTTGGAATTTATTTTAGGATAAGAAGCAGTAAATTGATAAAGATTAGAGAGCAGACAAGACAACTTGAAGATGAATTTGCAAGTAGCTTGTTTCAGCTTGGAAACAGACTTGGTGATAATCTTCCTGCTGAGATTGCTTTCAGCAAGGTTGCTGCTGTTTCTCGCGAAACACCAGCTGGAAAATTTTTCAAGATTGTTGCTGCTAATATAAGCAGGCTTGGAATGAGTGTCAAAGAAGCTTTGTTCAATCCATATACTGGAGCAATAACTTATTTTCCTTCGAGGATTATTGAGTCGAGCATGAAGGTTTTGCTCGAAGCGATTAAAAAAGGACCTCTTATAGCTGCAAGGGCAATATTGAGCGTTGCAAGATATATTAAAGAAATTCATAAAGTGAATGATAGGCTGAAAGATTTGCTGGCAGAAGAGTTAAGCAGCATGAGGAGTCAAATAAAATTCTTGGCTCCGACGATAGCGGGGATTGTTGTTGGGATAAGCAGCATGGTAATAACGATTTTGTTAAAGCTGAGTGAACAGCTAAGTGCTATAAGTGCAGCTGGCGAGGCAAGTATTGCACAGATGAATCTGCTTGAGATGTTTGGCGATGGTGTTCCGACTTATTTCTTTCAAATGATTGTTGGTATTTATGTTGTTCAGGTTATTTTTATCCTGACGGTACTGGCTAATGGAATAGAAAACGGTGCAGATAAGCTTGCTGAGAAATATGCTTTAAGCAGAAATTTAATTAAAAGTACTTTGCTTTATTGCTTTGTTGCTGGACTTGTTATGTTGCTGTTTAACGTTATTGCAGCACAGGTAATTAGGTTTGCTGTTTAAAGCAGAACTCCCAGAGAGGTATACAGCTAATGTTGTCTATTTTTCCTTTAAAATCTTTTGTTATTATTACTCCTTTCTTAACTTTAAACTTTTTCATAAAATACAGGAGTGTTCTTATATCGTCTCTTTTGATTTTAGATTTGAATTTAACCTCAATAGGTGTTAGGTCTTTTAATACATCGATTTCTTTACCGTTCTGCCGCCAGTAGTATTTCGCATCTAACTCTGCTATGACGAGGTTTTCAGCATAGCGCTCTGGTTGAATGTTGAATGGTATTGTTAGTGCAGGATGATAAGGCCAAATACGGGCAAGCTTTCTTGATGCGATTCTTATCTTTGGCCTGTAATTAAGGATCTTTTTTATCAAATATGAAAACTCTAAGTAAAATAAGGTTTGATAGATTGTTTTTTTTGCTCTGTGAAGTTCTTTTGCGAGTTCATCAATAACTAAGTATTGTCCTGGTTCTGATAGAAATATCTCTATCAGTCTTTCGATGAGAAGAAGATCAACGTCTGTGAATTCTTTTGGTATATCTTTGAGTATGATTGGTTCTATAACTGATTCTCTTATGTATCTTTTAATATGAGCAAAACTTTTTTCTTTTACTAGTTCAGGAAATGGCCTATAAATAAAATTATTGAATTCTTTTTTTAGTTTATCCTCATAAAGAAGGTATCTTTTTTCGTCAATCTTGATTCCTTTAAGAGATAAATATTCTTTAAAGCTAAGTGGTTTAAGTTCATAGTAAAAAGCTCGGCCAGCTAAAGTTCTTTTTGCGTCAGCTAAGAGTTTTAAGCTAGCAGATCCAGAAACGATTATTTTTATCTTAGGAAAATGATCATATATAAGTTTTATATCTGATACCCAATTTTCACTTTTTTGAGCCTCGTCTATAAAAAAGAAAATTCTTTCTTTTTTGTAATCTATTTTTGTAAGCTCTGAGTACGTTTTTAAGATTTCGTGTATTCTAAGTTTACGCAATTCTGGTTCGTCGAAGTTACAGTAAAGTATTTTTAGAGGATCTGTATTCTGCTTTATTAAATAATCAATCAATTGATAAAGCAAAACTGATTTGCCTGTTCTTCTTAGTCCTATAATGATCTGTATTTGTCTTCTTTTTAAGTCTTTTTTTAATATTTCAAATAATCGTCTTTTGGTTTCTGGAACAAGCTCTTTTCTAGTCTTCTTTATTTCCCACCAATGGTTCATTTCTTTTAGGTTCATTATTCGTTTTTTTAGAAAACGAATATTTAAGTTTTTCGTTTCCTGAGAAAACGAATCTAGCAGGTGAAGAATAGAAAGAATGGAATGGGGCGGCCGGGATTTGAACCCGGGACACCACGGTCTTCAGCCGTGTGCTCTCCCAGGCTGAGCTACCGCCCCAGCTATCTTATGCTGTTTTTGTTCTTTGCTTTTATTAGAACTTTTTAAGTTTTTCTAATTCTTCGTCGATGTGATCTATTAATTTATTTATCCTCTCGATAAAAATTAATGATTTTTCATCTGCTTTGTGTTTGTTTATTTTTGGTGCCTTTTTGGTTTTTGTTATTTCCTTTTTCTTTTTTTTGCCTATTTTAACTGGATAATGCTTCTCTATGCTTGGATGTTTTAATTCTTCTTTAATTTCGTCAATCAGTTGGAAGATTCCTTTTTCGATTTGTTTATGGCGCTTTCGTCTTAAGCGAATGATTGCTCCAGCATTTAATCTATAGAATTCATCAACATATCTTTCTATGAATTTTTCATTCCATCCTGCATTGATAAGCAAGGTCTTTATTTTTTGTTTGTGCAAGCCTTGTGCTATTGCTTTGAGAATGAATTCATTTAAAG
>QMQQ01000004.1 GCA_003648985.1 Candidatus Woesearchaeota archaeon
AAAAAGCAATCCACCATTAGTCGGAGATTCGTTATGAATAATTTTTAATTTTTGCATGGCAGATTTCGTTGGTTTTAACAAAGGTCCTCCGCGACGCTTTGATTTTGTTTTCAAAAATTCTTCGATTTTTTTTATCGAAAGATCTTTTATAGATGCATCTGGATTTGGTACTGAGTCAAATCTGATTAGGATGCTTTCTGCGGCCCTTGTGATAACTTCATCTATTGTAAGCGGTAGACTGAGAGAACCTATTCGAACATAGGCTACATTTTTGTAAGAATATATTTTCCCATTCGGTTGAAGGATAAGTGCAACGATTAGCTTATCTTGTATTCGAAATGGTTGCATAACAAATTTAGGTTTTGGATATATCGGCTGGATAATCTTTTCTTCGATTTCCTTTTTCCAATTAGTTCCGGGCTTTAATCCGATGATTTTGCCATCGTCAGAAATGCCAAAAAGAAGGAATCCTTTTTTTGTGTTCAGGAAAGCTACAGCGTCTTTAGCTGCTTCGCTTGTGATTTTCGGCTTGAATTCTACCCTTTGGTTTTCTCCTTCCTCGATTAGCTTTAAAAATTCGTTGAGATTCATTTTTATGGGCTAAGGGATTGGATTTTATAAATGTTACGAAAACCGATTTTCTGTTACGAAATGTTACGAAAAAATGTTACGATTTTGTTACGTATTTCAAAGATGGATTGTAAGTAGAAACAGAATGAAGCGAAATACTTTTAAATTAGTTAATTCTTCTCGAAGAGAATGAAAATTCCAAAAACGATTAACAGATACTGTCCGTACTGCAAGAAGAAAACCGAGCATAAAGTCATTCAAGCTAAAAGAAAGACTCCTGGAAGCGCTCATCCGTTGAGCAGAGGAGGAAAAATAAGAACGAAATTGAGAGGCGAATGGCGCGGACACGGCAATCTCGGAAAGTACAGCAAGGGTGCGATGAGTAAATGGAAGAGATATGGTAAGAAGATAAGTAAAAAAGTTGATTTAAGATTTCAATGCAAAGAATGCGGAAAGATGCATACGAAAAGAAAAACTAAAAGGGCTAAAAAGGTTGAGCTAAAATGAGGAGCTTTGAATGTAAAAGCAAGTTCGTGAAAGTAAGATGTAACAAATGCAAGAACGAGCAAATCATTTTTGGTAAAGCAAGCACTGTAGTTAAATGTCTTGTCTGCGGTACTGAATTAGCAAAACCAACGGGTGGAAAAGCTCAAATCAAAGCAAGAATCTTAGAAATTCTCGAATAAAATGTTATATAGAAAAAGCGGATTTCCTGAAGAGGATGAAATAGTCCTGTGTACTGTTACGAAAATCTATCATAATTCTGTTTTTGTTCATATCGATGAATATGACATTCAGGGATTGATCTACATTGGTGAAATTAGTCCAGGAAGAATAAGAAATATAAGAGATTTCGTTAGGGAAGGAAAAAAGATTGTGTGCAAGGTTCTGAGGGCAGATCCAAAAAAAGGAACTGTTGATCTTTCTCTGAGACGTGTTAATGAAGAGCAAAGAAGAAAAAAGCTTGAAGAAATAAAGCAGGAAATCAAAGCTGAGAGGATTCTGGAAGAGGTTGCTAAAAAACTTGGGATGGATATAAAAAAACTGTATGCTGTTGTAAGCGAAAGGGTCTTCAGAAAGTACGAATACCTTCATCAATTTTTCAATGATATAGTAAGTGGAAAAAGCAATAGCTTGAAAATCGGGCTGCCGGAAAATATTGCTTCTGTACTGGATGAGGTTGTTTTAGCAAGAATAAAACCTTCTGAGGTAAAAGTAAAGGGAAAGGTAAAGCTCTGGAGTCTTGCACCAAATGGTGTTGAATTGATCAAACGCGCTTTGCAGAGGGGACTTGCCCTGAGAAAGGGTAAGATCGAAATAAGGTATGCCGGCAATGGCGAGTTCAATGTTTCTGTTATCGCGCCAGAGTATAAGATAGCAAACAAAACACTTGCTAAATGTATTGAAAACATCGTTAAAGCAATCCAATCTTTAGGAGGACATGGAGAAAGCATAATAGAAAAATAAAATGGTAAAACATATAATGTTTTGTGACGCGTGTAAAAAATATACAATGCAGAGCAGATGTCCTGTTTGCGGTAAAAAGACAGTTGAGGCTAAACCACCGAAGTTCAGCATTCAGGATAGATATGGAAAATATAGAAGGGAAGCAAAAAGAAAGATGTTAATGGAGGCCGGATTATTATGAGTAAATGGTTTATTAATAGATATTTGAAGAATCCGAAGGTAAGGAATCCTTTGATGATTGTCGGCTTGCCAGGAATTGGAAATGTTGGTAAAATAGCAGTTGATTTTTTAATCGATGAGCTGAAAGCAAAAAAGATACTTGACTTTTTTTCCTATTCTTTTCCTAATGCTGTTTTTATAAACGAAGAAAACTTAATTGATGTGCCGATAATCGAAGTATATTATAAAAAGCTTAGCGGAATAGATCTTTTTCTTGTCGGAGGCGATATTCAACCGATTGATGATGTTGGGTGTTATGAGTTCTGTGAACTGTTGTTGAATGAATACAAAAAATTTGGCGGAAAAAAGCTGATTACTCTTGGGGGCATTGGATTGCAACACGTTCCAAAAGAGCCAAAGATTTATTGCAGTGGAAATTCAAAGCGATTTATTAATGATTTCACAAAAGGAGTAAATGTAGAAAAGAAGGTTTATGGCAAGGTTGGTCCAATCATTGGTGTAAGCGGTGTTTTGCTTGGCATAGCTCCAAGGTTTGGCATGGAAGCAATAACTCTGCTTGCAGAAACTTATGCTCATCCTATGTATCTCGGAATAAAAGGTAGTAGGGAGATAATAAAGATTCTAAAAAAGAAATTGGGATTGAAGATCAATCTAAAGGATTTGGATAAAGAAATAAAAGAGATGGAAAGCGAATTGCTGAAAAGAACAGAGGAACTCAGCACAATAATAAAACCAAGAAGAAAAGGAAGGGATGTTAGCTATATTGGATAAAACTGATAAAACTTTTATATTCTAAAATAAAACTTAATGCTCTATGCGAAAAGAGATTAAGATTTGGTGGGATCAAGCTAAGCAAGACTTTGATGCAGCATTATATAACTTCGATGGTAGAAGATATTACATTGCTGCTTTTTTATGTCAACAGGCTGTTGAAAAGGCATTAAAGGCTTTATTCTTAAAAAAGAAAAAAGGAATTTTTCCTCAATCACATTCCCTTATATATTTAGGTAAGGAAGTTAAAGCTCCTAAAGAATTTCTTGGATTTTTGAGAGAGTTAACTCCTAAATTTGTTGATACAAGATATCCTGATGCAGCATTAGGAATTCCTGCTGAAATATATGGCGAAGAAAATGTCGCTGAAATAATTGAACAAACAAAGAAGATCTTAAAATGGATCGAAAACGAATTAGAGAAGTAAAAGGTTGCTTGGAAAAAGGCTTCCTGAGGTTTGTAGAAACCATAAAGAAAAGGTTTGATGCAAAAGTTTTACTTTTTGGAAGCAGGGCAAAAGGAGAATGTTTTGAGTTCAGTGATTATGATGTAATTGTAATCTCAAACAAGTTTCATGGTATTCCGTGGCATAAGAGGATAAGTGATATCGTCAAGTATTGGCGTTTGAACAAAGATCTCCATGTTCTGCCTTATACTAAAAAAGAATTTGAGAAGAAAAAGACGATGCGAACGATTGTGCAGGTTGCAGCAAAAGAAGGTTTTTATTTGTGATTTTGTTAATTTTAGTAGGAAAGTTTATATAAAGATTTGAACTTTTTGGTTGAAAATGAAAATCGAATTGACAAAGAAACCTAAAAATGTAACAATTATTGAAGGATTTCCTGGTTATGGTTTGGTGAGCACGATAGCAACTGAGTTCTTGCTTGATCATATTGATGATATAGAAAAGATTGGAAGAATTTGGCTTCCTGAAGCCCCAGCAATGATTGCAGTGCATAAAGGAAAAGTTGTTGAGCCTTTTGGAATATTTTATAGTAAAAAGTATAACCTTGTTATAATTCATGTGGTTACGACTGTTTTTGGCTTTGAATGGGAGATGGCAGAAGCCGTTATGGAGCTTGCCAAGCAGTTAAATGCAAAAGAGATCATAAGTGTTGAAGGTATTAGCAGTGCTGAGATTGGAGAAAAGCCAAGGGCATTTTATTTTTCAACAAATGCTACAAGGTTAAAAAAGTTAAAACAGATCGCTGATGCTCAACTGCAAGAAGGTATTATTGTTGGTGTAACTGGAATAATGATGCTGATGGGCGAGAGAAAAATTCCTGTCACTGCTATATTTGCAGAAGCGCATAGTGAGTTGCCTGATAGTAAAGCAGCTGCAAGGATAATAGAAGTTTTGAATGAATACATAGGATTAGATGTTGATCCAAAGCCGTTGTTGAAACAAGCAGAGATGTTTGAGAAGAAATTGCAGCAGCTACTTACTCGGACAAGAAAGATGATGGAAGAGCAGAAAAAGAAGTTGAGTTATGTAGGTTAGTTTTAGTTATTACTTTTTAGGAAAAAATTTAAAAAAATGATTTCTTCTTCTTTTTCCTTATAGTTAGAACTTATTTGGATTTTTTGATTGGGCTTGAGGGAAAGATTGATGATGCTCATAGAGAAATTCAAAAAGATATTAGTCAGCATGTTGAATATTTCAAAGATGGAACTTATGAAAAAGAATTAAAGAAATCTGTATCTAGAAGTCAGCTGATCAAAAAATTTCTTTTGCAAAGAAGAAGGGTAGAGCCATCGATTAAAGGGCTTGGTGCGGTTATACATGCTTATTCTCCAGAAGCAATGCTTGAAGGTGAAACAGAAGGATATCTTAGCAGGATCAGAACGCCAGAAGAGTTATTGATTTATTTATGTGTTGATTCTTCACTTGACGTATTAGAAAGAAAAAATGAGATCGGATGTTGGGCAGATAAGTTGTTTAGTGAAAAATTAGAAGAGTGTGAAAATGAGAAAGAAAGAAAATATGCTATTGCTCGAAGAGAAGCAGTGAACAAATGGATAGATTTTGTTCCATTTAGTTTAAGAGTGTTTTCGCCGTTTTATGAAGTTAAGAACGAACTAAATAGTTTATATGGAATTGTTCTTGCATTTTTTGGCGGGGCTGCGAACATGGCTTATCCTATTTATTCGAGTTGGTTCAGAAATACTCTCAGATGGATTAAAAATAAACCTGATTTTTCAGAGAAAGATGTGGATAAAAAGAAAGAAGCGATAAAGAAAGCTATTCGTCGATTAGGAAAAGGATTACGAGAACTTGATGAAATTAAAGATCACTTAGGTAATTTAGTAAGCAGAGAAGATGGTGCGATGTTCTTCAGTTACTATGCTTGGGCTCCGTGGCTCGGATTTGAAGATGCATTTAAGGTTTGTTATGGAGAAGATTTCGCAAATAAATGGCTGATGCGTTTCTTTGATAGAAGTTCTGATTTGGTAATAGCTCTTAGTAATGCTAAAGCAATTGAAAGGATGATTTCTAATCCATCCAATGTATTTATCGCTATAAATGAAATTTTAGATACCGAAATTAAATCTTTGAGCAAGATATTTAATGAAGATTTGAAGTCCTTATTGGAAGGCTATCTCAAATCTTGGAATATGTTAACAAGGTGCTTGATTTAAAGAACATATGAACTAGAATAAAGAAAATTTTTTAAAAAAGTTCTTCTTCTTTTTTTTCAATGCCAAAAAAGAGGTTGAGATCACTATATTATGTCAAAGAATTAGAGAAGTCTTTTACAAAATATCTCGATCTTCTTGCTCGATATATTCCGATTAAAGAAAAGCATATCAAAAGAATAGATAAGATTGCAAGTGAAATTCATAAAGAGATTACAAAATTGAGGAAGGAGCTAGAAAAGATTTCGAAATTAAAAATAGAAAAGAAAACGAAAAAGAAGAAAAAGTAAAATGGGAATATTCAGCAAAGTCTTTAGGAGAAGAAATCCTCCTGAAAAACAGAGGGCTGTTAGATTTAGGATGGCAAGGTTAAGTGAAACAGCAGAGGCAGTGACTTTTGGGATGAATTATATGATTAAACACCTTGCGAAACTAGAAGCAGAAAGTGAGGAAAGATTAAAGGAACTTGCAAAGGCGATGAGGGAAAAAGCAGAAAAGTTAAGGGCCCTTAACACGTTTATAACGGAAGAGTCAAGAGTATTTCAAATCGAAAGGGATTTAATGTTAAGAAGAACAGCACCAGAACTGAGAAAACAGCTTAGGAGAGAATTCCTTGCTTTGAGCAGACTCCAGTTAAATGTCATGAGGGCTGCAGAAGCTGAACTCAAAGAGATTAGTCCAGCAAGAAGGAAAGTTATTATTAATTCTACTGAAGCGATTAGAAGATTGGTCTTAGAAATGGAAAAGCAGATAAAAAAGATCGAGGAAGAAGAAAGATTACAATTAGAGAACTTAAGTAAGCTTGCAAGAATCCTGTCGAATGAACAAAAGATAGGAAGGCAGATAGTAATGACAATAATTCCTGAAGAAAGAAAGGTTTTGGATAAAGTAATGGATGAGATAAAAAAAGAACAAGAGGAATTGAAAAAAGAATTGAAGGAACTTGAAGCAATGGCAAAGCTCGATATCTTTGAAGAAAGGATAGCATGGAGACCTCCTCCTGAATTGCTTCCGCCACGGGAATAAATTATTCATCTAACGGATTTTTCACTTTCTTTATCTGCTCTAAGCTTACCTTTGTGTAGCGCTCTGTTGTTGCAAGATTTGCATGGCCAAGAAGGGTTTGAATAACTCTTATATCTGTTCCTTGTTCTAGTAGATGTGTTGCAAAGCTTGCTCTTAGAGCATGGCAATAAACCCTTTTTTTAATACCTGCTTTTTCAGCAAGAGATTTTATGATCTTTTCTGCCTGCCTTGGAGTTATTGGTTGGTTTTGTTTGCTCGGGCTTGGAAAAAGAAATTCGTTTTCTGGAAATTTTTCTTTTAGTTTTGGAATATATTCCTGCAAATCTTTGACTAAAGTAGTTGAAAGTATAACAATCCTATCTTTTTTTCCTTTTCCTGCCCTTACAACAGCTATTTTTTCTTTTAGGTCAAGATCGTTTATTTGCATTTTAACAGCTTCAGAAACACGCAATCCAGCTGAATAGAGAAGCTCTACAAGAACCCTGTGTTTTTGATTCTTTGCTGATGCTATCATTTGCTTTATTTCATCCTTTGTTAGAACAGTAGGAATCTTTTTTTCTAGCTTTGGAGATTCTATTTTGCTAAATATATCCCGTTCAAGGATTTTTTTATAGAAAAACCTTAATGTGCATAAAGCCAAGTTGACTGACGAAGGTTTTAGTTTTTTATCAAACAAGAGATTTGCAATATAGCTCTTTACGTCTTCCTCTGTTGCTTCGTGTGGGGGTTTTTTGATAAAGGAAAGAAAATCTTTATTGAAAAAAAGATATGTTTTTACTGTTTTTTCTGAAAAGCCTCTTAGCTTAAGCTCTGTTTCGAGTTGTTTTAAAGCTTGCATTTTTTATCCAAAATGATAATCAAAAATAATTGGAACCTGAACTAGCTTTGCAAGATTATGGATTTTGCTTCTACTTCTATTCTGCGCCTTTAAGGTTTCTGCTAGGTGCAATGCATCATGTTTTGTGCATGCGCAGGCATAAAGAACATAGGTATCCTGATATTTTCCTCTGTTTTTTCTCCTGAAGTATATGTCTGCTGTTATAGCAAGAAAGCTGTTTTCTTCTGTTGTTATATCAAAGGTTGTAAGCTGGATATAAATTTTTGAAATATTCCTTGTGCGGACTCTTTCTTTTTTTAATCTTGAATATATTTCTTTTGTTAAAGTTTCGAGATCTGGATAATCTTGGATGTTCATTTTAGTTTTCTAAAACGAACTTTTTTCTGGTTTTTTGTTTTTGAGAAGGAGATTTGATAAAAAATTTTAAGCGACGATTGAAAATTTTAGTCTTTTATTTTTGGTGTTTGTTCTTTGTTTTGCGATTAAAACTTTTGATTAAAACCTAAAAGTTTTTGGTTAAGTCCAACGATATTTTCTTTTGCCTGAAGCTCTTTAAATCCTGGTTCTAATGAGATCAAAGGCCTGCCTTTTATGTATGTTTTTTGTACTGGAATGCCTTTTGAGATTAGGTTTGTAACATAGGTTCTGATAAGGGTAAGGGAAAGGTTTAGCTTTTGGGCAAGTTCTAGGTAGGAAATGGGCTTTGATTCTGAATAAAGGGCAAGAAAGACTTTTTGCTCTTCTTGCGTTAGGGGCTGGATTTGATGGATTTCTGGTTTGGATTGGATTGGCTGGCCTGTAATTTCTGAGATTATATTTTTGAGCTGCTTTATTTCTTCTTGCAGATGCTGGATTTTTTTATCCAGTTCGCATAGGTATTCATAATTTGCCTGGATTTCGTTTGTGTTTTCGTTTATTGCATCGAGATGTTCTTCGAGTTCTTCGTGTATTTTTGAGAATGTTGATTGGACGAATTGCTTTAAGTCTTCCGGTTTTTCGTCGAAGAAGATGACCTTGGTTATTTTTGTCACCTCTTTCTCCTGCTTTGTTTGATACTTTCTTTGCTTAATGCTTTGTTTGTTATTTATATAATTTTCTCGTGTTTAAACTATAGGTTTTCTTTCTTTTTTTGCGCTTTGTTTTGGTTATTTTGCCTTCTTTTTCAAGTTCTGCAAGAAGGCGATAGAACGTGCTTTTTGAGCAGAGGGCTTGCTCGTTGACGATAATCTCTTTGAGCTGGAAAGCTGTTGAGCCTGGATATCGTGTTAGAAGGTTTAAGATGAGGTTTTTTATGTAATCTTTTGAATGTTTGACGATTCTCTTGGCTATTCTTTCTTTTGCTTGGAGTTCTGATTTGAGCTTTTTCTTTTGACGTTCCTGAGCTTGTGCTGTTGAGATTGGTTTGGTTTGTTTGTTTTGGAGTTGGTCGAGGATAGAGGTAATGCGTTCGAGGATAGGCTTAAGGTTTGGGTCTTGGCTTTGTGATTGTTTTTGATTCAGGCTTAAAGAGTTTAGCTGTGCAGTAAGCTGGTCTATCTGTTTTGAAAGCAAGGCATATTTTGATTCTAGATCAAGGAGTTTTGATTCCTGTGTTTTCGTTCTTTCATTGAGAAAGGTAATCCAAGTAAAGAGATGGTTTATGTCTTCTTTTGCACGGAAGAAGGCATTTGATACTGCTGAATGAAACCGTTGAAGAAAGGTAAGATGTTCTTCTTGATCTTGTCCTAAACGTTTGTGTTTTGCGCGTTGAAAGAGAGGCATTTTTGTTTTGAGATGTGGTGGAGGTATAAAAGAATTTCTGGTTTTGAGACTATAATGGGACTAAAATGGGACTAAGCTAGGACTATAGTGGGACTATGGTGGGACTAAGTTGTCGACGATAAGTCTTAATTTTGTGAGACTAACGTGAGACTTATGTGGGACTAAATTGAGACTATAGTGAGACTATGTTGAAAGGGAAAAGTTTTTCGTCGATAAAAAAGCCCTGTTTTAGTTATGCTCTGTTTTGGGACTAAAATGGGACTAGAGTGAGACTAACGTGGGACTAAAATGGGACTAATTATCGACGATAAACTGGGAAAATTGGGACTAAAGTGAGACTAAGCTGAGACTAAATGATAGAAAAGAAATGAAAGTTGTAAAAAATGTGCATGAAAATAAAGTGAGTAAAAGGAAGGTTGTAAAGTTAAAGCGTTAAATGTAGTAAGTTGAATGTAAAGTGGGGTGGCATGTAATGTGCTGAGATATGGTAAAGTGATGGAATACTGATTAGTTTTGTTTTAGTAAAGTGAAGTTGGAGGTAAGTAAAAGGGAGTTTGTGAGTTTGAAATTGGAAGGTGAAGGGAGAGATTGGATCAGAAAAAAGTGAAAAGTGAGTTGTTTGTGGTTTTTGTTGAAATGGTATGGTTCTAGTCAGGTCGTCGCAAAAGATTATTTTTCATTATAGAAAATAAATAGGAAAATGAAAAAGTGAGAGTTCTAAAAGTGCGGACTTAGAATAGATGTCTGTGTATGGAGATCGAATTCGCTTTTAGAATAGGACGACAACAAATGAACAATTTAAGAATCCATTATTATTTTCCATATTGAAAAATATAAAGAAAGCGAAAAAGTGAGAGTTTGAATAAGTAAGTTATGTGTTGATGGTCTGGATTTGGGGTAAGAAAGTAGTGGAGATAACAGTTAGGCATTATGCTATTTGGGTTATTTCTGGCTTATTTTTTAGATTTTTAAGATAGGAAAGGTTTAAGTAAGAAAAGTGAGAGTTCGTAAGAAACGTAAGAGTTTATTTTCTGAAGGGAAAAGAATGGAAACACAGAGTTTCCCTCTTCTGAAATTTATATTAACTCGTGATTTCTCGGCTATGTTACTAATACATCTTGAAGATTCCCTAAATATATTGTCCATACGTAAAGTCCACTTGAGTCCGTGAGATGAGATTTTTTCTACAATTTTAGTAATAGGGATTATTGAAATGGTTGTTCCTTTTACATTATTAAGGGTAAAGTCTTTCTTGTTCGGAAATATGATAAGTTCAGTTCCGAATGGGATAATTATGCTAAAATATCGAGCGTATTTCGATGCTAAAAAGAAATTAGTGATTGTTTGATCAAATCTTCCTCCAAAAGCTCCCACAACATAAACCAAAGAAGACTTCCTTTTTCTTGCTAAATTTAAAGCTAGTTCTCCGTCTGTTTTATCTTTATTTTTTGGAAATCGATGGATTAACACTTCTTTCTGCGGAAGACAGGATAAAGAATCTAAATCCCCAATTACCTCGTGTACTTTGATTTTGAAAGATTTTGCTTTAGCGAAACCGCCATTTGCGGCGATTATTAGCGATGAATTTTTAGCTAAGAATTTATATAACGCTTTAGAATTTTGCTTATAATCTCCGTTTAAGAATGTAAGCGTTTTCATCCGGTTTTATGAGATTAAGTCGTATAAAAACTTTGCTACCTCTTCGATCGAATGCACCATATAAAGTCCTGGCTGTTTGTGTAGGCCGATCTTAATGTCATCGTCATTATAACCTAAATGATAAAGCACAGAAAAAAGAATTTCCTGTGGATTTATGATACACCCGTACTTTGCATTAACTAAACACCAAATGTCATGTATTCCATCACCTACAAATAAATATTCTTCATTTTCTACAATTTTCTTAATTTCTTTTAGTTTGTCCTCTGGGGAAGCTATTTTAAGTTCTAAACCTCCGATTGCGACACCGTCGCTGTTAAAATGTAAATCATTACATAGTATTCTTTCTGGTTGCACAATGTCTTTTAAAGCTCCAAGAATGATATCTCTCGACCAATTTAAAGAAATTATGAAAAGAAAATATTTAGAAGCAAGTTGTTTTAAAATTTCCCTGTGAGGAATAAAAATCTTAGCTCCTGCTTTTCTGAGTTTTGATTTTGTAACATATTTCAAATATGGTGCTATGCTCCTAGCCGAACTTAATTCTACTTCTTTAAGGGTATCTGATAGCAAACTCAATGTTTCTTCTCTCGAATGTTGTTTTGTCCGTTCTCGTTCAAAGAATCTTAGCATCGCTTCTCCTATCTGAGTGGAATAATTTGTGTTAGCAATGGACCAAAGCTGTTCAAACACAGTTTTCTCTTCTGGAGGATAACTTTCATGGATTAATCTAATTAGAAGTGTAGTTGTATCCTGTGGCGTTAAGGTTCTGTCGAAATCGAAAAATACATATTTTAGTGTCATTTTTAAAAACTTTAGAAGTCGATATTTATAAAATTTACTACTTTATAGTAAAGATGAGAAAGAAAGAACTTGCGATTTTTTTGTCTGGGTTGAGAGGATTTGCTGTGAGGAAGGAATCGCTGGAGCAGAGAGAAAGTGAAAGCGAGATTATTGCTGATGTGTTGTGGAAAGCTTATATGCTTGGAGATATTGAAGGCAAGATTATTGCTGATCTTGGATGCGGCACAGGCATAATTGGAATAGGATGTTTGCTTCTTGGAGCTAAAAAGGTTTATTTTGTTGATATCGACGAGGATGCGATTAAAGTGTTAAAAGAAAATCTTTCTAAGCTTGAAGGAAATTTGAGGAGGAAAGCTGTTATCATTTTAAAGGATGTCAGTAAACTAAGCAAAAAAGATGTGAAAAATGTTGAAGTTGTTATTCAAAATCCTCCTTTTGGTGTGAAGAAAAGACTTGACAGGGTTTTCTTAGAGGTTGCCTTTAAGCTTGTAAATGTTGTTTATTCTTTTCATAGGCTTGATGTTGAAAGATTTGTGTATGCTTTTAGTAGGGATCATGGCTTTAAAGTAACGCACTTATGGAAATACAAATGGCCGATGAAGGCTGTTGCAAGAAAGCACAGAAAACGAATAAGATACCTGCCTGTTGGCTGCTGGAGATTGGAAAGATTTTTAAAATAAAAGAAAAAGGTTAGGCTGAAATGGAAGTTAAGATTGTTAAAGAAGAGAAAAATAAACTGATCATCGAGCTTCCGAAGGAAGGACATACTTTTCTGAATGCTTTAAAAGAAGAGCTGTGGAATGACAAACACGTCAAGGTTTCTGGATACAGGATAGACCATCCGCTTGTTGGCATTCCAAGGTTGATAGTTGAAACTGACGGCAAGGAAACGCCAAAGAAAGCTTTGATTGCTGCGGCTGAAAGACTAAAAAAGCAAGGAAAGAAGTTTAAGGAATTGATTGGAAGGCTTAGGATTTAATCTGTAATTCAGAATGAAAAAATACAGCGTAGAAGAAGCAAAAGAATTGATTGCACTGGCAAGAAAGGCAATTGAAGATTTCTATGTCGATAAAGATACAGAGGCAGAGATTTCTGATGAAATAAAAGAGAAATATAAAGAAAAGAGAGGAGTGTTCGTAAGTATATATGTTGATGGTGAATTGCAGGGCTGTATTGGATTTGCTTATGCTGTTTTTCCTTTGTGGAAAGCAGTAATAAAAGCTGCTGTTGGAGCTGCCTTTGAAGATCCAAGATTTCCGCCTTTGCTCAAAGAGAATTACAAAAAAAGCAGAATTGAATTGACGATATTAACTGAACCTGAACCTATTGAAATTGAGGAGCCAGAGGATTATTTGAAAAAGATAAAGATAGGAAAGCATGGACTGATGGTAAAGGATGCTTTTGGAAGTGGTTTATTATTGCCGCAGGTTGCTGTTGATGAAGGCTGGAATGTTGAAGAGTTTTTGAATTATACTTGTATGAAAGCTGGATTAGATGCTGATTGCTGGCGTAACAAGCGAAGGAATGTTTATTGGTTTGAGGCGCAGGTTTTTAGCGAAGAAGATGGAAAGGTTGTTGAAAAACGCTTGGAGGTGAAATAAATGTTTTGGTTTGGTTGGACAGCTGGCTTTGGGATTGGCTTTTCTTTGTTGCTTGCTTTGGTTATGATATGGAGTTTGATATGGAAAGGTATAGCTTTGTGGAAAGCAGGAAGAAATGGCCAGCTCGGCTGGTTTGTAATTTTGTTTATAATCAACACTGCAGGAATACTTGATATAATTTATTTGATATGGTTTCAGAAAAAGAAGCGGAAAAGATAAAAATTTAAATATTATTTCTGGTGCCTAAGTGATAATGTTCGTCAGGAAGAAAAAAATAAAGGGTAAAGAGTATGCTTATCTTGTTGAAAACAAGTATATTAACGGCAGGGTGAAGCAGAAGGTTAAAAGATATCTTGGAAAGGTTTTTAGGTTTGATAGAAGTGGGGATTTTCCTGTTACAACTGTATTCGATAAAGGAAGGATTGATGCGATAAAGGATCTATTGAAAAAAGAGTTGATTTTGAGGGGGTTTAAAGTAAGAGGTGATGTGCTTGAAAGAGAAAATGTTGTTGTTGATTTGAAAAAGCCAGAAGTTTTGTTTAAAGGAAGAAAAGCATGCATAGAGCTGAACGAAGGTTTTCTTTGCGGTTATACTTTGAGGAAACTTTACAGATTAGGGGATGGAGATGGCTTTGCAGTAGCTAATGCTCTGCTCAGTGCTGGAATTAAGCTAAGCAAGGATGATTTTGTTAAATTTTTTGAACGATATTATGGAGGTGAAGCTGATGAGCATGAACAAGCAGATTAATGAGGTTAATCCAAAATGGCCTGTTCATGTTGGTATAATACTTGATGGAAACAGGAGGTTTGCAAAGAGATTGATGCTTGAGCCGTGGAAAGGGCATGAATACGGAAAAGAAAAGCTGAAGAAGTTATTTGAGTGGTGCAAGGAATTTGGAGTTAGAGAATTGACTTTGTATTGTTTTAGCATGCAAAATTTTAACAGGCCAAAGAGGGAATTTGATTATTTGATGAAGATTTTTATTGATGCTGCAAATGAAGCACTTGAAGATAAAAGGGTTTGTGAAAATAAAATAAGGATAAGGGTTATTGGTAGGAAGCATTTATTGCCTAAGGAAGTTCAGGAAGCGCTAGCAAAGCTTGAAGAAGCTACTAAGGATTATGATGGATATTTGATTAATCTTGCTATTGCTTATGGTGGAAGGGAGGAGATAATTGATGGGATTAAGAAACTTGCTAAAGATGTGCAGCTAGGAAATGTTAAAGTTGATGATATAAATGAAGACGTGTTTAAGAATTATCTTTATCTTGCTGATGAGCCTGATATGATAATAAGAACTGGTGGTGAGCAGAGGACAAGCAATTTTCTTCCGTGGCAAAGTATATACAGTGAATGGATCTTTTTAAAAAAGACGTGGCCTGAGTTTGAGAAAGAGGATTTTGAGTGGTGTTTAGATGAGTATGCAAGACGTGAGCGAAGGTTTGGAAGATGAGCAGCGTGAAGGTAAAAGCAGATGGTTCTTGAAACTTGTTCTTGCTATATTTCTTCTGCTTTTGATTGTTCTCTTTGTTGTTCCTTATTATGGCGTTAGACTTGATCCTGAACCTGAAAAAATTATTTCGATTGAAGAAGCTTTAGACGGAAAGGAATATGCTAAAGACCTGATAAAGTTTGTTGCTGATAAAGTTGTTGCAAGTGCTTGCATGAGCGGAAATAAGGTTTGTCATGCAAAAGCGCTGTTTTATTTTGTTAGGGATAATTTCAGGTATGTGGCTGATCCAGCAGGAAAGGAGTATATTGAAAAGCCAGAGGAGTTCTTGCTTGCTGGCGGCGGTGATTGTGAAAGTGGAAGTCTGTTTCTTGTTGCTTTGCTTGAGAGTGTCGGCATTAAAGCAGAGGTTGTTGCGAGAAGAGGGCATGCATTTGTAAGGGCTTATTTGCCCGAAGTGTTGAAAAAATATAAGAAGAATGGGTATGTTTATCTTGATTGGACCTGCAAGCAATGTGGTTTTGGTGAGTTGAGATAAAATGAAAGATGAGAGGAATGAGCATAAACACATTTGGATTTATGAAAGGATAGATAGGATTTGGGAAGAATATCTCTGGGCAGAAATTCATATGGTTGAAGCGATAAAGGCAAGGGCATTTGATCAATTTTGGGAATATCTTGATTATGCAAGTTGTTTGGAAGATTTGATTAGGGAATTTTCTGTTGATGAGCACGCTGAATTTATTCAAAAAAGATTTGGGGATGTTTGTATGAAGGTTTTTGGAGAAAACTATGCGCGTTTGGCTGATAAACTCTTAAAAGAATATATAAGAATAAGTGGAATATTTTCCTGACTTTAGGATTAGAAGGACAACATTTTTAAAATAGATGGTTTTTTGCTTTGAAAAATGTACTTGATCTGTAATTCATGCAAGACAAGAATAGCAAATCAGCCCGGAAGTGTGGTTTTTCCCTGTCCGAAATGCGGAAAATATCAGATAGTGAGATGCTATAGATGCAGAAGGGCTGCTGTTAAGTATAAATGTCCAGAATGTGGATTTGAAGGTCCGAATTAAATAGGGGGTGTTCTGAATGGCAGATGTTGTTGTTACTTTGAAGGTTATGCCAAAGGGCGTTGATGTAGATTTGAATGCGTTAGCTGAGAAGGTTAAAGAAAAGGTTTCTGCTTTTGGCGGTGAAGTCGGAAAGGTTGAAGAAAAGCCTGTTGCTTTTGGGCTGAAGAGTTTGATGATTTATTTTGTTATGCCTGAAGGAAAAGGAAGTACAGAGCCTTTGGAGAAAGAGATTGAAATGCTTGACGATGTTGAAAGTGTTGATGTTGTTGATGTTAGGCGAGCTGTAGGCTGATTTTGATTTTATCTTGTTTTTTATCTTGTTAATTGTTTTATTATCTTTACTATATCTTTTTCCTTTGCTGTTGTTCTTATGCCGTAATCGCTGAAATGGGTTCTTGCTGCTTTGAATCCTGCTTTTTTTAGTTCTGCTATTAGAGATGTAAGCTTTGGTATTGGAAGTTGATTCTTTTTGCAAAGGGCATGGTATTGTATGAATGGAAAGTTCGATATCTTGCATTCTTCTGCTATTCTTTTAAGCAGAGTTGCTTCATGCATTTTTGCTATGGCTTTGGCAAGTGCATTATTCCAGAGAGGGCCTGTCCAGAGAGGACCGATTTTGTTTTCTATTGTTTTGTGGTATGCTAGAAGCCTGTCTGTTTTTGTTGCTCCTTTTTCGCAAGTGAAGAATGCACGATAGTAGTGCTGTCTATAATAAGAATATATTGGTGTTAGGGCTTTTTCGTACTGCGCTGCAATAAGTTGGACTTTCCTTATTAGAATGCGTAAGGCAAATTCATGAGCTGAAGGATGTTTTGCTGCAGGCCGAGCCCAGTATTTTCTGAGGCATGTTTTTGGATATGTTCCTGCTAATGGAGCTGTGTCTGTTGCTGTTACTGCGAGTATTGCATTTCGGCTAAGGGCTTTTATTGCAGCATCGAGAAAAGGATTTGGGCTGCCAAATGGGTCTATGTCAATGTAATCAAAACCTTTGTTTTCAATGAGGAAGAGATTTGCATCTTTGTTGAAGATCTTTGCTTTGGTTTCTGGTATTTTGTTTAAAGTTAGATTCTTTTTTATTACTCTGGTTGCTTTTTTGTTAATGTCGTTGAAAAGAATTTCCTTTACTGCTTGGTTTGCTTCGAGGATTAATCTTATGCCGCGAATTCCTGAGCCTGCCAATGGAAGTGCTATTCTGAATTTTCTTTTCTCTTTTTTTGCTATGTAAGAAATGATTAGAACAGAGATTGTTCTGTTCAGGGCCATTGCAGGATTGTAGAAAACAGGCATATCTTTTGTCGGAATCTGTTTTGTTCTTGGAATATAGATTCTCGCTTTTCCTTCTGTGATTTGTGGCATTTTCTTTTGATAAAAAAATGATAAAAAATAAAACTTGTGGTTTTTGTATATTAGGATATGAATAGAGGATTGTGTTTAGAAGAAATTGGAGAACTGGGCGGGATAGAAAAGATAGTTTTACATTATAAATGGTATTTGCATATAAATGAGGATGGACTTAGAAGGGATTATCTGATATTGCAGATTGAGCATGAACACGGCGTGGTTGAATTTGGTTTTAGGCCGGTTCGATTGCGCGATGAAGCAGCAGTTAGAGAATATCTGCTTGGCTTTTTGAAAAAGATTTTGCGAAAGAGGAGCATAAAAAGAAAACTGAGGAAAGAAGGATTGATCATTTGTTCATATCAAAACATTCCTATTTATTCTAAGCGCTTTGATGAGTTTTTGCGTCAATACTTGAATGGTTGAATTGTTTTCTATTGTTATGTCTGCCATTTGCATGCATTTTTTGACCTGCTGACCATGTGAGGATTCGTCTTTGCCGAGGTCTCTTTCATCTATCTTAAGGAATTCCTCCCAAGTTTTTGGATCCGAAGGTCTATTTCGAGAAAGCATGAATTGAAAGCGTTTTTCTCTTGATGCTGTGATGCTTATTAAAATGAAGTTCTCATTGAATGCTTTTTTGAATGACATTACTTCTGCTGGATTTCTTATGCCGTCGATGACAAAGAGAAGGTTGTTTGATTTGCTGATTTCTTCTATGATTCTGTCTGCAAGAACAGAATTTCCAAATTTTAAGCGAAGTTCGTTGCCGATGTCTTGGAGCTGTTTTGTTGTGTAGTTTGCTAAGCCACGATTTCTTGCTTCTTCGCGAACTATGTCTGAAAGGGAAAAATAGATAAAGCCTTTTGATTTGAGAAAATCTGCAATAACGCCTTTGCCGCTGGCTTTTGGTCCGGTTAGGCCTATAATGAGCTTATGCATTTTTATCATTGCATCCGAGACAATAGATGTATCTTCTATAACCAAGGATTCTTTTTTGGATTCGCTTGTTTTTTACAAGTTTTGATATAGTTTTAAGAAAGTTTTGAAGTGTTGGTGTTTTGTTGAATTTTTGTTTAAAAAGAAGCTCGAGCTCTTTTGCTGTTAACCAACGCTTTTTGTTCTTTTCCATTAATTCGAGAATGTCAAACCAGTACATTTTCAGCTGAGATATTTTCCTATCTGTTGCCTGAGTTTTTCTAATTTTTGTTTGTCGTTTAAAAAAGATTTGATTGTACGCATGTTTGCTGGAGATGGATGCGGAATAGCTATGTAAGGATAATTGTAGTAAAATGATTGGAAAAATTCTTCTACGTGTTTGCCTAAGGTAATGAAAAGCTTTACGCTGTTTTCAGGAAGTTCTCTTTTGAATCTGATTGTCGCGCAGATAAGTGTTTGTGGAAAGTATCTCGGATCGAACGGCTTTGGTTTATTGTCTATTTTTGCTGGGCATTTAACGAGAGAGGTTAGATGTACTTTTTCTTCTAAAGATTCTGGTTGAAAGATCTGTTCTGAATTATTGAAGCCGAGTATTTGCGGCAGATATAATGCTTGGAGCATTTCTGCAAGATTTTTTCTTAGTCTTCCAGAAAAAGCTGCTCTTGATAATGCTTCTATTGGATGTGTTCCTTGATCTACCAATTTTTTGTAGGTCTTAACTTGTTGAGGTCCTGGTGAGAAGCCGATTATAGCGATGGTAGGATTTTTTGGTGAGTTGCCGATTGGACAATAGGTTAGAGTGAGCTTTTTTCTTTTACTATTGTATACTTCAAGCTCTTCAAAAGGTTCGGTTGTGCAGAGATGACATTGAGGATACTGAAGCATGGAAAGATTATTTTTAGGAAAGATTTTAAAATTTATTGGCAAAATGGAGGGTTATGCAGATCAGAAAGGTTATTTGTACTGTGATGGGGCATGTTGATCATGGAAAGACGACGATTTTAGATAGAATCAGGAATACTGTTGTTGCTAAAAGCGAACCTGGTTTGATAACGCAGGCTATTGGAGTGAGCATAATTCCTATTGAGGCTGTTAGGAAGATTTGTGGAAAATTGCTTGATGCTCTGAATGTAAAAATAACTGTTCCAGGATTACTTTTTATTGATACGCCAGGTCATGCTGCTTTTACTGCCCTGCGAAAGCGAGGAGGCAGCTTAGCTGATATAGCTATTTTGGTTGTGGATATAAATGAAGGGAGTATGCCGCAAACAGTTGAGTGTATTGAAATACTGAAGGCTTTTAAGACGCCGTTTGTTGTTGCTGCGAATAAGATTGATTTGATCCCTGGATGGAAAAAGCAAAGCGATTTGTTGCTTGAAAATATTGAGAAACAGGATGCCAGAGTGATTGGTGAATTCGAAGGAAAGCTATATGAGCTTGTTGCAAAGCTGAACGAGTTTGGTTTTAATGCAGACAGATTTGATAGGGTAAGAGATTATACGAAAGAAATAGCTATAGTTCCTATAAGTGCTGCAACTGGTGAAGGTGTTGCTGAGCTTTTAATGGTGTTAATCGGTTTAGCGCAGCGCTATCTTGAAGAAAGTCTGAAATGCAATCTTGATGGGCCTGCAAAAGGAACTGTTCTTGAGGTAAAAGAAGAGAAAGGTGTAGGTATCACTGTTGATGCAATAATTTATGATGGTCATTTAAAGATTAATGATACTTTGCTTGTAGCAGGACTTGATGATGTTATTGTTACGAAAGTCAGGGCTTTGCTTGAGCCCGCGCCATTGGCTGAGCTTAGGCTTGGAAAAAAATTCCAGAGAGTGAAGGAAGTTAAAGCTGCAACTGGTGTAAAGATCGTTGCACCGATGCTTGAGAGGGCTGTTGCAGGAATGCCGTTGAGGAGCTGCAAGCCAGATGAGGTTGATGCGGTTAAAGAAGAGTTGATGAAAGAAGTTGAAGAGGTTTTGATTGAAACAGAAAAGGTCGGTGTTATAGTGAAGGCTGATTCTCTCGGTAGCTTAGAAGCAGTTGCTAAATTGCTCAGAGAGAAAGGTATTCCTATTAAAAGGGGAAGTGTTGGAGAAATAAGCAGGAAGGATGTTGCTGAAGCTATAGCTAATCTTGGAGTTGATCCGCTTTACGGAGTTATTCTTGGATTCAATGTTGGTGTTGCAAAAGATGTGAGTGTTCCCAGTCAGATTAAGGTTATAACCTCTGATATCATCTATAAGCTGGTTGAAAAGCTCGAGGAATGGCAGGAAGCTGTTAGGAAAGCTGAAGAGGAAAAAGAATTTGCAAAATTGGTTAGGCCGTGTAAAGTTGAGATTTTGAGGGGTTATGTTTTTAGGCAAAGCAATCCTGCTATAGTTGGTGTTAGCGTTATTGAAGGTGTGTTAAGACCGAATACGCCGATGATGCGGGTTGATGGAAAAAGCGTTGGATATGTGAAAGGCATTCAAAGTGAGGGACAGAACATAGAGAAGGCCGAGAAGGGAAAGCAGGTTGCTATTTCTTTGCCTGACGTTATTGTTGGAAGACAGGTAAAGGAAGGAGATATTCTGCTGAGTGATGTTCCTGAAGATGATTTCAGAAAATTGAAGCGATTGAAGAAATTTTTGAGTAAGGAAGAGATAGAGCTTTTAAAAGAGATCGCACAGATAAAGAGAAAGAAAAATCCTATTTGGGGGATATAAGATAAAATAAGCAGTCTGTTGGCGGATATCGTGAAGCTTCTGCTTGCTGATTTTGGCTCATAGCCGCATTAGGGGGGTGGTCTTAGATTTTAAATTTTTTATTAAGAAAAATTTTCTAGTAGAGCATCTATACTAGACCACAAGTCATTTTCTTTTGGAACTAGTTCATCATGTGTTTTGATGTGTTTATTCATTTCATCAATTTCGGCATCACCCATATCATAGTTTCCTGTATAATAGTAGTAACATGCGGAAGCGAAATATTCATTAGTTTCGTGCATTTCACTACTTATTTGTGCTTCGAGTTCGTTAAGATTTAAAAGTAACTGAGCTAATTGCTTAGTGCTATTTGAAGTGGCATATTCTAATGCTTTATTAAAAAATGCCTTAGCATCACGGTACTCTTGACTAGCATATGAATAATAAGCATCTGCATAACCAGCGTAGATATTACACCAATAAAAATCGTTCTTCTCATAACTATCGCTTGCTTCGTCATAATATCCATTAGCGATACCCTCATTTTTTCCTGCTACGTACATTTCTTCTAGTCCTTTCGCGATTTGTTTTATGTAATTGTGTTGTTTAGTGTTCAAATTCCGAAATAATACAATTTGGTTTGTTAAATTTTGTATTTGGTTATTTAAATCGGATTGCTCTTCTTCATATTTGGCCTGTAAAGATTTTATTTTATTTTTATTCGCCTGTTCCACAAAGAAATAAGTTGTAATTGCTGAACTGAAGATGCAGATGATTACAACAACACTTATTATGATTATTTTTTTCATTTCAAATATACCAAATTGAAGTTGAAGTGAAATCTTAAAAAGTTAAACTTCATACGATTTCTAGTTTTATTTTATTTTAAAAACTTACGATACGAGTTTATATAATTTTCTAAGACCTTATTTGAGTTTGAAAGTAAAAATCCTGCTAAGCCTGTGGATTTGATTTGAATATAAAAACGGTTGGAAGATTCCATAAGAGAGGTTCATCTGCCAACAGTAAGTTAAAGTAAATAAGCGAAATTTTTAAATATTAGGATATAAAAGATTATCTTATGAATCCGAAAATTTTATTTTACGATAGAGAGGACGAATTGAAGTTTTTGGAATCGCGTTATAGAACAAACAAATTTGAGTTTTTAGTATTCTATGGCAGGAGAAGAATAGGAAAAACCGCGCTGCTCACACACTTTCTTAAAGGAAAGCCACACATTTATTTTTTAGCGGATAAACGAGGAAGCAAAGCAAATCTCGACAGATTTCTTGAATTGGCTTCTAAGGTGTTTAGGGACTATAAGCCGGTGATTAATAATTTCGTTGATGCTTTTAAATACATACGAACTAAAACACACGGTAAACGGTTCGTTGTTTGTATCGATGAATTTTCTTATCTTGTAGAAAAGGATCCTGATATTCCGTCTGAATTTCAGAGGGTTGTGGATGAAGTTTTGAAAAGAAGCAAAATTATGTTGATATTATGCGGATCGAGCATTTCGATGATGGAAAAGGGCGTATTAAGTTATAGAAGTCCTTTGTATGGAAGAAGAACCGGGCAATGGAAGGTTATGCCTTTTAAATTGAAAGCTTTTGCTAAATGTTTAAGGAAGCTTGATATTGAAAATTTGATTAAGGTTTATTCGGTTTTTGGGGATGTTCCTGCATATTTTTTGTGTTACGATCAAAATAAATCTTTTGCAGAAAACATAAAAGGGAATATTCTGACCAAGGGAAGTTTTCTGTATGATGAAGGAGAATTTTTACTGAGGCAGGAATTGAAGGAACCTGAAACTTATTTTAGTATCTTGCATGCTATGACATTAACTGCCGGACTTAGCAAACTTGCTTCTTTGGCAAATATACCTGCAAAAGACACATCCAAATATCTACGAAAACTTGAATCTATCGATCTCGTAGAAAGAATACATCCTATGATAGCAAAAAGAAAGACAAGGAAAACTCTTTACTTTATAAAAGATTCATTTCTAAACTTTTGGTTTAGATTCGTTTATCCAAATAAATCCGAATTAGAAGAAGGGAGAGTTAATGGAGTATTCATGTATATTAAGAATGACTTGGAGAAAGAAATACATAAGGGTTTTGAAAGGTTTTGCACACGTCTCTTAAAGGAAGGCTTGTTGCTTAAAAGTTTTCATTTCACTAAGATCGGAAAACAGTGGGGAAGAATCAAAGGAAAACCGAAGAAAATTAATACGTACGAAATAGATATTTTAGCAGTTGACGAGGTTAATAAAAAAGTTCTTGCCTGTGAGTGTAAATGGAAAGATGGTGTAAATGCAGAAGAGGTCTGCAATGATCTTCTAAAGAAAATTGGGTACGTGGAATGGCACAAAGATAGAAGAAAAGAATTCTTTGCTGTCTTTGCCAAGTCCTTTCGCAAGAAAATAGATGTGTTTGATGGAAAAAAAGTTTTCTGTTTCGACTTAGAAGATCTAAAACATTGCCTTGGAAAATGATACTGAAGTTTCTTCCGAAAAGAGAAGTGAAAAGATTTGATGACTTGATTGAAAAGCAATGGGGAAGCAAGTTAAGGTTGGCTGATTACGGTGTTCTGTTTAAAGAGAAAACAAGGAAGATTTATATTGTGAGTAGAGACGTTGATAGGATTATTGGAAAAGAAAGGTTGTTTAGGATTGACTCTGCAGGGCTTTATTTCGGCGAGCTAACAAAATGGAATTTGCTCAGGTTAAGCATAGAAGGGAGTCAGCTTGTTGGGAAAAGTGCAAAGAAGAACGTTGTTGAATTTAATGCTAAACAAATCAAGGAATGGATAAAAGGAGAAGATGTTGAAGTTGATGGGTTTGATGGAGAAGGTTTTGCTTTGGTAAAACATGAAAACGACTTCTATGGCTGCGGAAGGGTGTTGAAAAAGAACGGAAAAACACTTATTTTGAATTTCGTTCCAAAGGCAAGGAGGATTAAAAAGATTTGATTATGGCTTTCTTTCTGCTTCTTTGAGAACGTCTTCTATAGGCTTCTTCTCTTTTGCTTTCTTTATTTCTGCTTCTATATCAACACCAAGGTCTTTAAGTGCTTTAAGATGGGCTTGAATGAGCTGTTCAACAATAGCAACAAGTCTCACAAGTTCTGCTCTTTCTTTGATAAGAGTAGACAATGCGCCTTTATGAAAACCGATTTGTTCTTCATTTTTTGTTTGCTTTGGCATTTTGATTGTGGTGGATAGAAATAGTTATAAAGTTTTTGAAAATTTTTTTTGATTATGGCTATTCTTGTTACTGGTGGTGCTGGTTATATTGGAAGTCATGTTGTTAAAACTCTTTGGGATAAAGGCAGGAAAATAGTTGTTGTGGATCGTTTTTCTCCTGAAAAGAGCAGGGCAATTTTGAAATGGGCAAGATTCTATAAAGGTGATTTTGGTAATGCATCGCTTTTAGAAAAGATTTTTTCTGAAAATGAAATCGATGCTGTTATGCACTTTGCTGCTTATATAAGGGTTGATGAAAGCATGGAAAAGCCATTGATGTATTTTGAAAATAATGTTGCTAAGACGATTGTTCTTTTAAAAGAAATGCAAAGACATAATGTTAAGCGGTTTGTCTTTTCTTCAACGTGTGCTATTTATGGAACACCGAAGTATTTGCCTTTGGATGAGAAGCATCCTTTGAATCCTGAAAGTGTTTATGGAATGACGAAGATGATGGTTGAAGATATTTTGAAGAGTTTATCTGCTGCTGAAAAGCTTGGATTTGTTAGCTTGAGGTATTTCAATGCTGCAGGGGCTGATTGGAAAAGCGGGATAGGTTATTATAAGAAGTTACATTTGATTCCAAAGATACTGGATGTTGTACTTGGAAAAGAGCCTGAGCTGAAAGTTTTTGGAACAGATTATGACACAAGGGATGGAACATGCATAAGGGACTATATTCATGTTCTTGATCTAGCTGATGCGCATGTTCTTGCATTGGAATATTTGGAAAATGGCGGAAGAAGTGATTTCTTTAATCTTGGAAGTGGAAAAGGCTATACTGTTAAAGAAGTGATTAAAGCAGTTGAAGAGGTATGCGGAAAGAAGATTCCTTTTGTTGAAGCCGGCAGGCGGCAAGGTGATGTTAGTGCGTTGTTTGCTGATAACAGGAAAGCAAGAGATGTTTTAGGATGGAATCCAAAAAGAGAGCTGAAAGAGATTATCTCATCGGCTTGGGAATGGCATAGGAGATGTTTTGTGTAGTGAAACTTTTAGTCAAGTTAGGTTAGGCTTTCTCATAATAAACAAATACTTAAATCCTCTCAAAAAGAAATTGTGTTTTAAGGCTCTTTGCTCCCAAATTTTTGTGTTTGATCTTTGATTTCTTCTCACTACACAAACAACATCAACTGGTTCAAAATATTTCTCTAACATTTGATAAATTTTGAAACCAACAGGTATAAATCCAGATTTCTTTCTCCAATGATCACCAATTAACCAGCCAACAATTTTTCCTGGTTTCAAAATTCTATGTATTTCTTTAGCAACTTTCTCTAATTCCTGGTAAAATTCTTCCTTTTCGGCGGAAATTTTTCCTATACAATTAGGATGGTCAGAATATTTCACATTATTTCCATACGGGGGATCTATAAAAACCATATCAACAGAATTATCAGGCAGTGGAATCTTCCGGGAATCGTTTTGAATTATATCTGGCCTTGTTGGTGCGATATCATAGCCTATAACTTTCCTTCCTTCTTCTTTACAAACATCAATTGTTGTTCCACTTCCGCACATCGGATCAACCACTAAATCTCCTGGCTTTGTATACCTCACAATCAAATTGTAAATTACCCCAGCTGGAGTAACACCATTAAATTTCCAGTCTCCTTTTGGTGTTTTGCCATAACTTTGTTTAGGAAAATCCCATAGAGTTGTTGGATGTAAAACAGGTTTATCTTTTTTCATTTACTAAACTCTTTAAATCTTCAATAAACTTATCAAACATCTTCACTTTATCGCTTTCTTCGACTTCTTCCTCACTCATTACATAGCTTCCATCTGTATCAACTTCAACTATTGCTCTACCTTTCTTTGCAGGCTTTTTAGTTTTCAGAGTTCCGTCTTCGTCGGGTGTTATAAAGAATACTTTAATATGCTTAGTAACTTCATCTTGCATTAATTTTAGTTTCCAATAACCTGTTTGTGCAATTCTTTCCCTTAATGTGATTTTGCTTGAAATAACTGCTATTATCTTTAGGGTTTTAGGA
>QMQQ01000005.1 GCA_003648985.1 Candidatus Woesearchaeota archaeon
CATGATATACAAAATATATCATATGATATATAAATTTTTCCAAAAATATTTTATTGTTCGTTGGTTTAATAATAAAATAGTGGAGCAAATTTTTTATATATTATTCGTTATCTTTTCAATAAAAAGAGGTTGAAAAAAATGGTTATTTGGCCTTTTAAAAACAAGGTTCAAGAAAAAAACGGAGGGATAGTAGTCGCTTTGTTTGGGTTGATACTTTTAGCGCTTGGAGTAGCCAATCCAAATCTTTTAACGATACTAGGACTAAATATCGGGCTTTTATTAGGAATTATTTGTTTTTTTATAGGTTTGTTCTATTTTTTGGATTCAACATCATAGTTTAAAAGATGGAGAAACAAAAGAACCTGCTCGACTTGAAATATCAAAAATACTTGAATTATATGAACATGGTAGTAATATTACTCATTTCTTCCTTTGTAACAATAGTAATAGGGATAAAGAGCTTACACAAAACAAACATCTTAATTCCTTTGGCGATTATTTTTTTAGTAACTTTAGCATGTATTATTTTATATCTTGAAGCAAAACTAACAGAGATCCTTCACAAGATCAAAGAATTATAACTCAAACCCAAACAACCTCTCTTAAGTTATGGCAGGAAGTTAGGTCTTTTTCTATTTCTTTAAACTCCTTGGGAATCTCAAATTTATTTAATGGGTCCTTCAAACTTATTCCAGCATCTTTTTTCTTTTTCCAAATATTTTTATTCAGCTCGATTAATTGCTCTGTGCTAAATGGAATCTCTTCCTTTGGCAATTCACTTGGAAAGCTCTCCTTATGCACATCCTTACCAAATAAAACAGAATAAATGCGATAGCTAATCATCGGCAATATCGGCGCAAAAAGCAACAACATCAATCTCAAGCATTCATACAAAGTCCAAATTGCACTTCTCTGCTCAGCCTGACTGAATTCACCTTCACTATTATAAGCCCTTCTCTTAACCAACTCTACGTAATGCGATGCAAAAGTTTCCCAAAGAAAATGTCTAAGCTTTATAGCAGGAACATGAAAATCATATTTTCCATAGCTTTTTCTTGCAAGTTTTATTAACTTGTTTAATTCCTGCAAAATCCACTTATCAAGCATACAAAGTTTCTCTGGCTTATCACATTTATCAAAAATTGATATAAACCTCGCAACATTCCAAAGCTTGGTTATTGTTTTGGCAGCACCACCTATTCGTTCAAAGCTGCACTTAAAATCTGTCTTTGTAATATCGCCCTCAACAGCCGCCCACAATCTTATTGGCTCTGCACCAAAGCGATCAAGTAACTCTTCAGGCTTAATCACATTCCCCTTACTTTTACTCATCTTATAACCTTTTTCATCTACAATATGAAAATTCACCCAGACATCATCAAAGATTCGTTCGCCTGTCAGCAAATAACATTTAAGCAGGGTATAATACAGCCATGTCCTTATGATCTCTTTTCCTTGAGGTCTCAAACTGCATCTCTTAACTCTATCAAAAATTCCTCCTGGCCTATGCCATCCAAGAATATACAAAGGAGTTATGCTGCTATCAAACCACGTATCAAAAACCCTTTCTTCGCCAACAAATTCTTTGCCTCCGCATTTAGGACATTTCTCAACAGGAGCTGGCTCATTCCAAGGTTGATAATATTTTCCAGGCTCTGGTAAAATCGCTTCACCACAGCTTTTACAATACCATAGAGGAATTTCAGTTGCATAAACCCTTCTTCTGCTTATCGGCCAGTCTATGCTAACACTGTTTATCCAATCGATAAGTATCTGTCTGCTTTGCGGAGCAAAAAAATTCAACTGATTAGCAAGCTCAAGCATATCTTCTTTAAACTCAACCTGTTTCAAATAAAATTCTTTTAAAGCAATAAACTCGATTGGATGCCCGCTTCTCTCGCAAACAGGTGTTCTATGCATAACCTTTTCTTGCTTAACAAGCAAGCCTTTATTCTTCAATTCTTCAATAATCTTCTCCCTTGCCTCTTCAACACTTAAACCAAAAAGAAATCCGCTGTTCTCATTCATCCTTCCATCGCTATCTATAGCAATAATCGGCTTTAATCCCATTTCTCTGAAAAACCTAACATCAGTCAAATCACCAAAGCTACACATCATAACTAAACCAGTTCCTTTTTCAGGGTCTGCAATAGGATGCGCTTTTATCAGAACTTCTTTTTCATACAGTGGAACAATTGCTGTCTTGCCCTCCAAATGTTTATATCTATCATCCGAAGGATTAAACAGAATAATAGCACAACTGCAAAGCAATTCAGGTCTCGTTGTTCCAATAACTATATCCTCGCCAGTTTCCTTCACCTTAAACTTGATATAGTTAAACAAGGTTAGCTTTTCTTCATAAACAACCTCAGCATCAGCTATTGTTGTTCCACAGCCAGGACAGAAATTATTTACCCTTTCAGCCTCGTAGATTAATCCCTTTCTCCAGAGCTCGATAAATGTTGCTTGCGTTAAAGCCCTATACTCATCAGAATCAGTTAAATAAATTTCACCTATACCAGGACCAATTTTCCAGCTGTTAAAACTAATTCCGCATTTAAGAAAGCTTTCAACGCTTGCTAAACTTGCTTCTTCCAAAATCTTCCTACAAAGCTTTAATGCCTCCTTTCTCGAAATCTTTGTTAAACTAACTTTAAACCTCTTTTCAGCTTCCATTTCAATTGGCAAGCCATTTCTATCAAGTCCAAGAGGAAAAAGAACATTATAACCAAGCATTCTTCTGCTTCTCGCCATCATATCCATTAGAATATAAGTCGTAACATGACCGATATGAACAGGCATATTGACATATGGCGGCGGTGTATCAATAGAAAAAACAGGATTTTCACTCTGAAGATCAAACTTGTATGGCTCTTCTTCCTTCCACTTTAAATAAATCTCCTTTTCAATATCTTTGCTCCATCTCTTTTCCTTCAACTTCGGCTCTTTCATTTCTTACTTTCGCTCTTTTTCTTCTTTTCTTTCACCTTCTTCTTTTTAGCTTCTTTTCCTTTCTTTTCTTTTTCTACTGCAGCTTCTGCCTTCTCTTTTTTCTTTTCCTTAACCTTCTCCTTAATTTCAATACCCAGCTTCTTGAAAGCGCTAACAACTTCCTCATGACTAGCATTCTTCGGAATATCGATTTTCTGCTGCAAAGGAATCAAATGCTTAATGTTACATCGCTTTCTTCTCGTTTGTCCATCAATCATAACAAAGTTCTTATCAATAACATCAATAACCACGCATTTTTTTCTGGCATCCCGTCCAGCAATCTTAACACAAAGTCTTCCTACCTCAACCATTTATATCACCAGAAAATCAGAATTTTGAAGATTTTAAAAAGTTTTAGTTTTCCTATTTGAGGACTTCTTCTTTAATAACCTTCCTCATACATTTAGAACAAAGATAGCCGCCATAAGGTCGTTCTGGTCTTTTCTTTGTTTTAGGCAAACCCTTTACATCCCTAGGAATACCTTTAAGCTCTGCTTTGCAGATTGCACACTTAGCAGGTTTTGGTTTCTTCTTTTCAAAATGTATTACGGTTCTGCCTCCGGGTGTTTTAACATACTTCAGTCTAAATCTTTTTCTACTTTTATACTGCCCATACCTTCCTTCAAGCTGAACCTTCCTTACCATTTAGCTCACCTTAAGCAATTTCCTCAACACAAAGCTAAACACCAATGAAAATATAATATAACTTCCTAACCAGCCAAGTTTCAAACCAAAAATATTCAACAATTTAAGCTTTTTGTTACTTAATTCAATCAAAGTTAACTTCTTATTTTTAATTTTTTCCTGTGGCTGAACATATCTAAACTCATTTGCAACGATTATCTTCTTCAAATAGCTCTCTCCATCATACTTAAGTTCAACAACATATTCTCCAGGCTCATCTGCAACAAGTCGCCATGCGGCTTTTCCATTGCTAACATTCTGCACAGCATCACTCAACAGCTTTAAAGCAGATCCTTCAGGAACACCAAGCTCAACAACATCAATTCCATTAAAATACGCACTCAACGTAAATTCCTTACCAACCCATAATGGCTCATAACCAAAATGATTGCCCATCCAACCAAGAATCAAAATAATAGGCAAAAAACTAATCAACGTCGGCTTCATAGATTTAACAAAATACTTCATGTTCAATTCCATCATTTTTTTCTGCAACTCCATCATCTTCTTAGGATCATTTTTATGCTCTTTTATTTCCTTCTGATAGTCCTTCAATCTCTGCTTTAATTCCCTCATCTCGCTTTGATTGGTCAGCAACCTGTAAAGCAACGTCACGATCAGCGAAACCAAAAACGAAATACAAACTATTGCAACCAAAGGATGCATTCTCAAAAATATATTTAAAACCAATTTACTCACCCATAAAACGCCTTAGCATAGGATGCATATCCATCATATGTTGCTTTGCTATTTCTTCATACAATCTATAAACAATCATAACAGTAAGTAATATTCCAGTTCCATAACTTAAAGCCCCTGTAAGATCAGCTATTCCAGCAAGGAAGCCAACAAGAATTGCACCCATTACAGTAAGGGGCCAAATATATCTGTTCAAAATTTTTTCTAAAATCCTTTCATCTCGTCTAAAACCAGGAATCTGCAAACCACTGCTTAGCATTTGCTTTGCAACGCTTCTTGCATCCATCCCACTTGTCTGAACCCAAAATATCGAAAATATCACAGCTCCGCCTATCATAATCAGCAAATAAACAAGTGCATGTCCAACATCTACAAGCGTTAAGCTGCCTTTAATCAATTTACCAACAATATTCGGGCTGTCTATCCAGGCAACCAATCCAGAAACAGGCGTATTTCCAATGAATCTGCCCAAAATAGGAAACCCCCAATTCTGCAACAATCTTGCCCACAGCTTTATATTAGCAAGCAAAGCAGCAATTAGTATAACTGGAATATTGCTTGTATAAATAAAATGCAAAGGCCATCTCAATCCATAACCTCTTATCCTTCCAAAAGTAAGAGGTATCTCAACCTTCATAGCCTGTCCATAAACAGCAATAACAAAAACAACAACCGTTGACAGCACTGAAACAAACATCAAAGCAGCAGTAACAGGATCGCCTCCAGCTAAGCTTTGAAACAATGCAGGAATAGCTCCAGTTGCAATGCCAGGATTATAAGGACTTGGCAAAGGTGAAAATGCCCTTACAAACAATTGCTGACTTACTCCTGCTGCAATAAAAAGTGAAATACCACTTCCAAAACCCCACTTGCTCACAACCTCATCCATAAACATAATCAGCAATCCGCCCAGGAACAGCTGAAAAACCAATAACAACTGCAATTGCAAATAAACAGAAGTTCCTGCAAACTGCTGCGGCGGCGCTAAACCACCCATAAAAACATAAACTGCAGCTTCAAAGATAATAAAAACCAAAGAAAGAAGTTTCTGTACTCCTTGAAAGCGACGTTTTCCTTCATGTGTTGTAAGGTCAAACTTCACAATGCCGCTTCCATTCAACAACTGCAGCACTATCGATGCTGTTACAATGGGCCCAATACCAAGGCTGATTATAGAACCGAATTTCGCACCAAGAATCAAGCTCAAGTATTCAAATTGCTCTAATGCATTCGGTCCAAGCCCAAAAAGAGGAATCATCCCAAGAACATAAAACAAGACAAGAACTATCAAAGTCCATTTTAGCTTTTCTTTAAATGAAAGCCTCCTTTGTTTAGGTCCTTCAACTTCAGGCAGGTTTCCAAGCAACTTATTCAAAAAACTCATTTTTCAACCACAGCTTCGCCACCAGCAGATTTCAATTTCTTTCCAGCCTTTTCAGAAAAAGCAGGCGCTATAATCCTATACTTTCTTGTTAACTTGCCATATCCAAGAACCTTATCATAACCTAATTTTCTTACATCTACCTCATAAACATCATCAACTTTCTTTGCAATACCGTCTTTCAACCATTCATCAATTCTAGCTTCAATAACTAAAAGATTAACAGGATTTGTCGCTTTTCTTATTATTCCTTTAGGCTTAAATCCCCTCTTTCCAAAATACCTCTTTGCCCAGATGCTCGGCTTTTTCTGATCGCCTCTTTTTCCTGTTCCAGCCATTCCTCTGCCGCCCCTGTTTCCAGCACCCCTGTGCTTCTTCTTACTACCCCAACCATGCGTTTTATGTCCTCTTTGCTTTACTTTCTTCTTTCTTCTGTGCACAACCATCATAACATCCTCCTTATCAAATCGTTTATTTTTTCACCTCTATAGCCAGCACCACCACCGACAGAAAAAGGCACTTTAATACCTTTTCTTCCAAAGCCTCCTTTCGGATTATTTAACCTAAAATATGGCTTATACTTCTTTCCATCAAAAACAAAATATTTCCTACTATACTTTATCTTTCCCTTCTTATCACCTTCCCTTCCTTTATACAACTCGCCCCTTTTCTCAACAAGCAACTTAAAGGTTTCATCATCTATTTCTCCCCATGTTACATAACTTCCAATCTTCCTAACCATTCCAATTATGCTATCTGTTGCTGGAAACACAACACAATAATTCTTTCTATATAAACGCAAAAACTCAAGAGTTTCTCTTATATCACGTCTAATTCCAACCCTCCCCCTAATCCTTACCACAGCAAGCCTTTTCATTTTATTTGCTACCTTCAATAATGCCAAGCTTCTCAACCGCTTTGGGCTTAACCTTCACCATAATCAATTTTTTAAGCGCATCAAAACATGCAAGTGCAAGATTTATTTTTGTTCTTGTCTGACCAAAGGTTTTGCTAAAAACATCCTTTATGCCAGCTGCTTTTAGAATCTTTTGACATTCTTTCTCAACACACAAACCAGTCCCTTTTGGGGCTGGAATTAATCTTATAATAACAGAACCGCTCTTTCCCTCAACAACAAAAGGAATGCTATGCAACTCTTTACATGCGCATTCCCAACTACCGCATCCACGCCTGATCTTTATCAGATTCTGTTTTGCCCTCCTAATTGCTTTTTCCCTTGCAGGCAACGTTTCCTTGCTCTTTCCGAGCCCAATACCAACATGCCCATTTCCATCGCCTACAACAGCCATCGCTGAAAACTTAGGCTTATTGCCTTCCTTTGTTTTTTTCTGTGTTTGTTTAAACAATCTCCTCTGCCCGCCTCCAAATTTGCCCTTTGCTTGCCCAATCAAAATAAAATCAGTAGTTAAATCAGGAAGTAACGCATCAGCAATTTCAGGCTCATAAATCCTTAACCCTTTATCTATAATCTCATCGATATTCTTTATTTCACCATTCTTTACTTTCATGCCGAGCGCAGTCTTTGGTTGCCATCGCTCAATTAAACTTGGTTCTTTAGCTACTTCTTTCAAAGTCTCTTCTTCCTTTTCCTCAACTTCTTCACTAACTTCCCTTTCAACCTCCTCTTCTTTTGTTAGCTTCTTTTTTTCCCTAACCATTTTCACATCTCCATAATCTTCTTTCTTACTTCTTCAAAAACATCTGTTATTTTTCCAAGATCAACACCCTTCTTTTTCATCTCAGCAAACTGACTTTCGCTATTCCACTTGCCTAGCTCAAAATATCCCTTTATATGTTCTCCTCTTAAGCGCTCTTCACTAGGAAAAACATCTTCTGAATGGGGCACAACCAAACCTGCATCAACAGCGCCTTTCAAACAAGCAAATACCCTTGTTCCTTTTAAAGGTGTTTTCCCATCAATATCGAGCACAGCCTCTTTTATTCCTTTCTTCAACCCTTTTTTTCCAACTAACAATCCAGTAAGATAGGCAGCAGGAATGTTTCCTTTTGAAAAATGCCATCCAAATTTTTCAAGTTCATATCCTGTTGCTGAAACAAGGGTCCTGTCTCCAACTTTGTCAAATTCAATAATCTGTGCGATAATATTCTTCAAAAAGGGTCTTACAACTAACCTTGGCTTTCCGCTCTTTAACAACTCTATTCTCTTCCTATAATTTGTTTTATCTTCCCTTTTCCTCCTGAACTGAACAGTAAAGATCTTATCCTTTCTTTTCATTTTTCAATAAACCATGTTCTTCAATATACAAAAGCATATGCCTAACACTTCTAAAAGCCCCTCCTCCGATCTTCCTATAAACATCCCTAAATGCGTTTTCTTTAATTTTTCCTTTCTCCCTCAACTGCTTCAACGCTTTCCTTTGCGCCCTAACATGTGTAACCCAAACTTCTTTTTTTCCGATTCTCGCTCCTGCCTTTCCTTTCCTGCTTCCATGTCCTCTGCGTCTTCCTTTCTTCTTCTGCTCACGTCTTTTTCTTGCTCTCGCTCTCGAAACACCCTTATCACCAACAATCTTAATATAGCCTTTTTTGATCAAACTTCTCATATCAGCCTTTGTCACAGCATCCTTTATCTCGCTAAGATGTTCCCTACCAAATCTAACTTTCTTTTTGCTACATCCAAGCATCCTTGCAACAATTTCCTTTTTCTTCTCAAGCCCTTTCATTTTATCGTTTCTTTATCAACACCTTTTCTTTTTCTTTTTCAAGTTCTTCTTTTTCTTCTTTCTTTTCCCCGACTTCCTTCTTCTCGACCTCTTCCTTTTTCCCTTCCTTCTTTTCTACTTCTTTCGGCTTCTCCTTAACTTCTACTTTTTTCTTCTCTTTTTCTTTAGCTTTTTCTTCTTCTTTTGCCTTCTTCTCCTGTTCAATCTTTTCAAGGAACTTCTTAGGATTGAAATTCAAAAAGGTAATTCCAAGTTCCATTCCTTTTTTTGCAATCTCTATTCGCTTTTTCTTTCCAACGCTGCTACCGACAACAGCACCATCTTTTTGTTTATCTAGGTTAGTCAAATCTCCTACGTTCATAATAATGACTGGCTTAAGCCCAGCCTTATCAAACCCCCTCACAGCTTTCGGCGACCTATAACCTTGACTTGGCTTTTTCCTGTGTCCTTTTTTGCACAACCTTATCTTGTTGTGTCTTCCTCTCGGCCTTCTCCAATTTTCCTTCAGCCTTTTCTTTTTATGAGCGTCAGTTCTAATAAAATCAGGTTTTTTTCTTTTCAACTTGTTCCTAAGCTCTAACAACTGCTCAGACATTTTCTTTAAACATACTTTCCATCTTTATAATAAATGTAAAGTCCATCTTGGAATATTCTCCTATCAAAACCCACCCTTCTTGTCAACTGCTCTATATCACTAGCTGTTCTACCAGCAAGTTCTTTATCTGTGCTTTCAACAACAATATCATTTCCTTCAACTTTCACTTTAACGCCATTAGGAATCTTCAATTTTCTTGGAACTTTTTCACCAAAAAAATTTTTGACAACAAGCTCATTGCCTTCGACACTAACAGTCATTGGAAAGTGCCCACTGCACACCTTCAACTTATAAACATGTCCTTCAGTAACGCCTTTAAACATATTCCTTATGTGCGCCCTAAATGTCCCAATCATTTTCTTCTCGCGCTTTGTCGCCTTCTCACTCATTATCACAACTTTATCACCCACTTTTACGTCAACCCCAGGATAAAACAAACTCCTTCTTAGCTCACCAAGAGGGCCCTTAACACAAACAACGCCATTCTCATAACTAACTGAAACTCCTTCAGGAATATCAAGTTTCACCTCAATTGTCTCTTTCATTTTTAGTAAACAAAAGCAATCAGCTTTCCTCCAATTCCTGCTTTTTTAGCTTCGATATGCGTCATTAAACCCTTTGACGTCGAAACTATCAAGAACCCAAAGTCCTTTGCAGGAAGATATCTCTTTTCAAACTTTTCAAACTCGTCAATTCCAACATCATACCTTGGTTTTATGGCTCCGCATTTATTTATGGCTCCAATCAGGTTCACAATCAAATAACCGCCTCTACCATCATCGACTTCTTTCTGATCACCAACATAGCCTTCTCTCTGCATAATCTTAAAAACAGCTTTAATCAACTTCGAATACGGCTTAATTATGCATTCTTTTTTTCCAGCAAATTCTGCATTAAGCACCTTCGACAATGCATCTGCTAATGGATCGTTCAGCATTTTCACCACTTAATCATATTTTTTAAAACCCAATTTGAATGCGATCTCCCTAAAACAATGTCTGCAGAGATGCAATCCATACTTGTTGATATGTGCCCTTGCCCTACCACATCTTTTACACCTTAGCCTGTTATAACCGCAGCTCCGCTCCTTCGGCTTGTTAAATTTCAAATATTTTTTCCAAATAGCAGGTTTGTTTTTTAGCTGTGCAAATGCCTTTCTAAAATCTGAATATGTCATTTTATTCTCACTCCAAGTTCTTTTTCAGCAAAAGCAATAGTTTCTTCTTTTGTTATCCTATGCCTTTTTCCTATTCTTCTCTTCCTCAACTTTCTTCTCTTCACCCTGAAGCCTCTTCTCTCGAGTGTAACTGCAACCTCAAGCCCTATAATCCCAAGTTCAGGGTCGTATTTCATTCCTGGAATCTCAATATATTCAGGGATTCCAAAGCTAAAAGTTCCATTATCAAAATTTTTTGCATCCAACATTCTATCTTTTGCATCAAGCAATAAGCCAAGTACTTGCCTAGCCTTCTTGCCCCTCAAAGTAACTATGCAAGCTATAGGAACTCCAGGTCTAATATCCCACGCAGGTATCCTCTTTTTAGCAACTCTTTTCACTGGTTTCGCACCAGTTATTTTCTGCAATAACTTTATTGCCTTTTCAAGCGCATCGACATTCTTACCACTCCCGATATTCAAAGTTACCTTCTCTATCCTTATTTCCCTCATTGGATTTTCCATTTTCAGCTTAGAGTAATAGCCGGCTTTTCCTTGCCGACAACAAAAACAAATTGCTTATCTGTTTCTATAACCTCATCACCTACCACAAGCTTTATTTCCTTATCCACACCTTCGACTTTGCCAAGCATTCCAATGTGCTTTCCGCCAGTAAGATAAACAACCACTCCTTTTTCAAGCTTGAAATGCTCAAGCACTTTTTGACTCGGCAATTCAATAAGCAAACTGTCTCCAACTTTGACATCGCCATCATATAAAAAGTTCCTCCCATCAAATCCATTGAGCTGCATTTTCCCACTTTTCACTTTCTTTTTTCCAACAACCTTGCATAATTTCTTGTTCTTCTCCCCAGCATCAATTCTAATAAGATGAAGCTTTCCTTTTGGATTTATCACAACCCTATAAGCCTCATTTAACTTGGGAAATTCAAGCACGTCCATCAAACCAACAATCATTTTCAGATCTTTTGCTTTTACACCGTCAACAAGCACTTCGCCTGCATTAACTATTTTTTTTGCCTCGTGTCTTGTTTTTGCATAACCGAGCAAGTCCCTAAGGATAACCAAAAGAGGCAACCCCCTATCAAGAGGGTGCTTCCCAGCCAGTGGTTTAATTATCCAAATATGCTTGCGCCTTGCAATAGGCCAGGTTCTTGGAGCTGCAAGCCTTTTAACGTGTTTTTCACCTATGCTTCCCATTTTACCTCCTCATCCTCATCTTGTCTTCGAGATTTAACTCAGTAATCATTAAATTTGATGCATCAAACGGAACAGCAACCTTTCTGCCATCTCGTCTTTCCCTCATAACGTTCTCAAGATAAACCTTCATTCGCTTCAAATCAACCCTCGCTACTTTTGCGACTGTTCCTTTAAATTCTCCCCTAACAATCTTTACCTTGTCTCCTTTCCTCAATCTTAATGCCCGCTTACCATGCTTCTTTTTCAATTCTTTTGAAAGATGGCAATGAACAAGTTTTCCCCTAATATGAAGGGGAGCATTATACCTATACTTTCTTTGTTTTCTTGGCTGTTTGCTTTTTATCCATTCCCTTGAAAATCTCTTTTTCATTTTTAAACGATTATATTAGCAAGTTTAGATATGCCGGGCCATCTGCTGGCCGCTTCTTTTGCAACAGGTCCTTTGATCAAGGTTCCTTTAGGATTTCCAGCTTTGTCCTTTACAACAACAGCAGCATTATCTTCGAAAGCAATCCTCATACCATCAGGACGCCTATATTCTTTCTTCTGTCTAACAATCACAGCCAACACAACTTGCTTTTTCATCTCAGGCTTTCCCTCTTTAACAGTAGCCATAATCATATCCCCAACTCCAGCACTTGGGTACCTACCTTTTGTGGTTTTCCTTCTAAAAACAGCAAACATCCTTATCACTTTTGCGCCACTGTTATCACAAACAGGGATATAACTACCAAAATTAATTCCCTTGGTTACTCTCGCTTTTACAGGTTTCATTTTTTAGCTATGATTACAAAATGTTTTGTTTTACTCAATGGCCTTGTTTCTGCAATCATAACCTCATCACCAACATCTGCATCAATACAACTTGGATTATGAACTCTTATCTTCCTCAACCTCTTTTCATATCTTTCGTATTTCGGTAAATACTTCATTCGTTCGATGAGCACAGTCGCGCTTCTATGCAAATCCTTTGCAATAACAACGCCTTTTAATTTTCTTCCCCTTATCTTAACGTTTCCATGAAATGGACATTTCTTATCTTTGCATTCAGCCATTTTTTATTTCCCTCTTCAACCTTTCTTCAGGCCTTCCAACAAGCAATTTTCCATCAATCCTAACACGCTGCTTTCCAAACCTGAATTCAAACACAGCATTCTGCTTTATCACCCTTTTCTTCCCTTTTTCAGTTTCTATTACAAAGGTATTTTTTGTTTCATCAACGACCTTGCCTTCTATGCCGATGTTTGCCTTGTTCTTTGCATCAACAACTTCAACTTTGATTCCTATAAATTCATATTTCAAAATGTCCCTTTTCTTCATCTTTTACTTCTTTCTCTTCAATTACTGGATCTCAATACTTTCTGGTGGAAAGCCGTATTCTTCAAGCACCTTTTTAATGTTTTGCTTATGCTCGCCTTGCAATTCAATCTTCCCATTTTTTACCGTACCTCCACAAGCGAGCTTGCTCTTCAGCATCTTTACCAATGCTTTCATATCAATCGATTTCTCATCTATACCTTCAATAATAGTATATGGCTTTCCAAACTTCTTTTTCTCTACCCTTATCCTTATCTTCTGTTGTTCTTTGGCTATCGTCTCGCAAACACAAAGTTCTTTTGGTAAACCACACTTTGGACAAATTTCAACCATTGCTTTTTATCACCTACCTCCTTTTTCTTTTAAAATTGTAATAATTTTTGCAATCTCGCGTCTAATCTTCTTTATAGCTGCTGTTTTCTCTGTGCTGCTTTTCTGCAACCTCTTAGTCATCCCTCTAATCAAATCCTTCTTCAAATCAACCAATTTCTTCCTTAACTCCTCATTGCTCAGAGCTCTCAGTTCCTTTGTTTTCATCTTTCTCCTCTACCTTAACCTCTTCCACTTCTTCGCCTATCTTAATCTTATCCGAAAGTCTAACATCTGGTGGCATTATCCTTACCTGAATCCCAACAACACCAGGCTTTAACCGTGCAATAGCATATGCTTTTTTCACGCCCTCTATAGCAATATCCCCACATTTTTTTAAATAACCAGCATAAAACCTCCATCGCTTTGCTCTACGACTCGGCACCTTGCCACTTATTATTATCTCGACACCAATAGCCCCTGCATTCATCACGTCTTGAACAGCCCTATGTCCAACAGCTTTAAACCTTGTAATGCCAAACCTCTCAAGTGTATTTGCAATCTTCTCAGCAACTATGTGCGGATCTAAAAATGGGCTGTCAACAGTTTGGATTTCAACCTGAGGATTCTCAAGTCCAAACTTCTTTTTCAATTCAGCTGTAAGCCGCCTTATATTTTGTCCTTCTCGTCCAACAACAAGTCCTGGCCTTAATGCAGTTATAACAATCTTCTCGCCAAGCGGCGTTCTCTGAACTTTAACATTTGAAATCCCAACATTCTGAAAACTATTCATTATAAATTCCTCTATCTGAAAATCCTTGCCCCTTTCACTTATAAGTTTCCTTTCTATCATTTTTCCTTCACAATAATTTCAACATGCGTTCTTTTAGCAGTCCTACCGCGCTTTCGTCCATGTTTCAAAGGTTTTCCACCGCTGTGAGCAGCAATGTGCCTAATAACCAAATTAGCAGTATTCAGTCCCTTAACCTGAGCATTAGCCTCAACATCTTTTAACAATTTAAGTATTTCTTTGCACACCTTTTCAGGATACCTTCCTGCTTCAATACCTTTCTTATGTCCAAGATCTCGCCTGTATCTTCTATAAGGAACTGCAACCTTCTTTTCAAGCACTTTCTGCAGTAAATCCTTTGCCTTCTGCAATTCCATGCCTCTTAGCATTCTGCAAACCTCAACTGAATGTTTTGTAGATATTCTCATACCTAAACCAATCGCTCTTGCCTCCTTTTCCGCGTCATATTTTGTACTGTAGTTGAATCTCATTTTACTTAGCTGATACAGCAGCACTGCTCCTTGTAGCACCAACACCAGGAGCTGAATGTTTAACTGGTTTCCTCGTTAATGCAAATTCACCAAGCCTATGTCCGAGCATTTCAAGTGTTACATTCACAGGAACAAATGCCTTTCCATTATGAACATAAATCGTTAGTCCAACCATCTCAGGCGTTATCACCATATCCCTGCAATGCGTTCTTATCTTCTTATCAGGCTTTTCTCTTATTCTTTTCAACAGTTTCTTTTCAGCCTCAGTCAAACCCTTCTTCAGTTTCCTCCTTTGTCTTGCTTTTAACAATTCTGCAAACTGGTCAAGAGTCATCTGCTTCAATTCTTCCAATGTTTTTCCCCTAAATGTAAATTCCTTTTTTGCCATTTTTACCTCTTCTTTCTTCCAGTTCTTCTTGCAGCTATGCTACCAACCTTTCTACCAGGTGGTGCATTCCTACTAACAGGTCTTTTCTTGCTTTTTCTCGCACTCCTCGTATTACCAAAAGGATGCGCAACAGCATTCATCTTACAAGCGCTTGTTCTAGGATAAATCTTATTCCTGGCCCACATTGCCTTTGCCTTGTTGCCAGCCTTTAAAAATGGTTTCTCTAATCTGCCGCTACCAGCAACAACACCAATGCACGCTCTGCAGTTAGCATTAAACAAGCGCTCTTTCTTCGATGGAAGTTTCACTAAAACACCGCTAGGAAGCTTTCCAACAACCCTTGCAAAACTACCGCTAGCTCTGCAAAACTTTCCTCCATCGCCAGGTATGCTCTCAATATTGTAAACGCTCGTTCCTTCTGGAATTTCATCCAAAGGAAGAACATTCCCTATTTTAACGCTTGCACCACTACCAATTTCAACCATATCACCAACCTTTATACCTTCTGGAGCAATCATCAAAGCTTCGTTTCCATTAGCATAACGTACAATCATCAACGGTGCTGAATGTCCAGGACAATCAACAATATCAACAACAACACCTTCAAGTTTACCTTCTGCTAAAGACAAAAACTTGGCATCTCCTTTATACCTATGGCTAAGTGCTTTAAACGTACGAGTTCCTTTTCCGCGCCTTTGAACAATCAAGCTCTTGCCCATTTTACATTACACCAAATTCAGTAGCAATATCAACAGCAGGTTTTTCAGCAGGAAGCTTCACGTAAGCCTTCTTATATCCTTTAACTGTATTCACAACCCTCACATCAACTACCTTTACGCCAAACATCTTCAGCATTGCCTCTGAAACTTTTTGCTTGTTTGCTTTTCTATCAATAACTAAGGTAATAACGTTCTGCTCCTCTCTTAACTTAATCGCCTTTTCAGTCGCAACAACACCTTTAATTATTTTCGTCGGATCCATTTTACATGAACAAATTTTCTTTTGCCATCACATCCAAAGCACTTTTGGTAAAAAGGGTTAACCTTCCAGCCTTCCCACCAGGCGCGAGCATTTCAGCATTAAGATTGTTCACTAAAACAATATCAACACCAGGGATATTTGCTGCTGATTTCATCAAATCACACTTTTCATGTACAACAAGCAATGGTCCAACTTTTCTTCTATAACGCCTGCCCCTAAGCTTTCCTTTCCCTGCCCTGATCTTTTTCTTTGCACTTCTTTCAATTTCATCTTTCAAGCCAAGAGCTTCGAGCGCCTGCTTTACATCTTTTGTCTTGCCAAGCTTCACAAAATCATCAACTAAAACAAAAGGGTACTTTTCAGGCAATTTGTGTCCCCTTTCCTCAACCAAAGACTTATTAAGCGCAGCTGATAAAGCACTCCTTATCGCCTTTTTCCTTTCTTTTTTATTTATCCTCTTTGACCAGTCCTTTTCGGCTTTCGGTGGATGCGCCCTTCTTCCGCCGACAGTTCCAGGCGCAAAAGCCCCAACAAAATAAAACTGACTTCCCCTTTTGAGCAAAACCTTTCTTGGAACTCTGCTAATACCCCTCCCATAGCTCGCTCTATAATCCCTCCTTCTCTTTGAAAGCTTAACAATTGCCCTTTTTCCAGCCTCTGGCTTAGCACCATAAGGTTGTCTTTTATTTGCCTGTATTACCTCGACTGCCCTCTTTATCAAATTCGGATGGTACTCTTCGCTGAATTGTTTAGGCAAATCAACCTTTCCTACAACTTTCCCGCCTAAATCAACAACATCAACCTTCATTTTATTATCTTTTCAATTTTCGGAACCATCAAGAGTTTATCATTCGGCCTTTTTGCCGCTGTAAATATAATCAACCTTTTTCTTGAACCAGGAATGCTTCCTTTAAGCAAAACAAAATCGCATTTAAGCACACCGTAATTCAAATATCCTCCTGGCTTGTTTATTTCTTCTGCTTTTCCTATTTTCAATATCAACTTATTATATTCTGTTCTTTGATGAAAACCCATCTTTCCTGTCTGCGGCACAGTCCAACTTACCCTCTTCGGCGTCCAAGGTCCAAGTGTTCCAGGACCCCTCTTTGTTTTTTCGCTTTTGTGTTGCCTTATTGCAACGCCAAATCGTTTAACAGCACCTTGAAAACCCTTGCCTTTTGTCACAGCATGTACATCAACAAGAGCACCTTCACCAAACACATCGCTAACCTTTATTTCCTTATCAAACAACCCTTTTACAAATTCAACTTTCTCTTTAATATCTTTGCCTCCAATGCTCATCTCAAAGAGCTCGGGTTTCTTTTTTCTTACTCCAGTCAGTTTAGGCATTGTATAAACAATAATAGCAAGGTCATCATAATCCTCTATCTTCACCTCATCAATTGCCTTTATCTTTTTCTTAGGTAATTGAACAATCCTGCTCAATATTTTATCAAGTTTAGGATTCAAAACTGTTTCGCCGCTAAAAAGAACACCATCTTTAATTTTGTAAAACCTTATTCCAAAAATCCTGAGTGGAGGGCATTCAATTATTGTTGCAGGAACAGTAATGCGTTCACCCTTTGTCATACTGTTTTTTCTTTCATCAAGCAAACAGACGTGAACCATACCAACCTTATAACCAGCAAATCCACTCAAGCCAGCCTTATCTAATGAAATCTTTCTAACTCTTGGCCTAATCTTTTTTGCCCTTGCCCTAGGCCAATACTGAAGACTTCCTTTTCTAGGTGACCTTTTCTTTGGCATTTTTCAAATGGCCTATTAATGAGAGCCCTCGTCCAAACGAGAAGCCCTCTGCCCAAAAAGGGCTCCCTTTTCAGGCCAATCTCTTTTGACACTCCTCTTCTATTTATAAAGATTACTGTGTAGAGCGTTGCCTATCAATCTTTTTTCTCACATACTGCAAAGGATTCTTTATTTTCTTACAAATAGCATCAGGCTTACATATCCCGATATCTTTGTAATACATCTCATTATCGCAATTCGGCGGCGGAATCTTTTTTTTCCTCAATTTATGATATCTTAACTGATAATCGATTATCCTCTCCCTAAGCTTCTCAGCATTTCGCTCATTCCAGTCATGCAATAAACGTCTAATTGCATCATAATCCCATTCAACGCATCTTAAAAAATTTAACAAACAAAAAACAAACCTCTTTCTTCCGTCTTCTAAGCCTTTCAAACCATTCTTTATGCACGGTGGAAAAAATGTTTCGCTAACAGCTTTCCTAAATCTAATCAGCTTAACTTCGCTTTCTTTCTCACTTTCAGCTTCTATCTGTCTCATCCTCTTTCCAATCACAAAGCTCAATGCAAAGTCAAACAGCCTCTTGGCTTCTCCTCTTTCTGCATTCCTTTCAAGAAAAACAACCTTGCTAAAAGATTCAACAGCATCAGGCATTGCATACTCTCTTCTGAATTCAGAAACATCTTTTAGTCGTAATGGCAATGAAACAAGCCAGCTCTTTTCGTGCAAAGAAAAAGGCATTCTATAAAGATGTCTGCTCGATATCAACATCGTATCAACCTTGAGCAAATCATCGGGAACAAACTGCTTGTCTTTAACAAGCTTCTTCACATCAATCCCGCTCTTCTTCGCAACCTCAACTACATTACCCTCAAATTCCAAAATTCTTTTACCAAAATCTTCTTTCACATAATCAATAAGATACTCTGCAACATTCTTCACTGCATCAGGAAAATCATCAGCTCTAACATGGCTTGGAAAAGCTTCAAAAGGAATCCCGATATGAAAACCTTTATTTCCAGAAAACTTAACACTCACAGCACTAACCCCGTGCTGCTTTATTGCTTTTATAATGAGTTCAGCAGCAATCTTGCTATAATCGAAAATAGGACAATCAATATCAATAATAAGATCAAACCCAATTCTATGCTCGTCAAGCTCTCGTTTTCTCATATCAGGCTTAAGCAGCAGAGGATTATCCCACAGCTCTTCACTAGCATGAAAAGAAACAGCTCCTTTTTTTGCATGCTCAACCACATCTCCAGGATAAAGCAGAATATCAGGTCTCTTTCCAAAACCTCCATCTAAATATTTCACAGCGACCTCTTTATTTCTTGCATGTTTAACCATCGCATCAAGAACAATATCTTTACTATAATATTCAACAACGTCTTTCTTATTCATTTCATAATGCTAAAGAGCAAGATTTTTATATTTTTTATCCAAAAAAGCACTGATGTTCATCTCACAACTTAAAACAACAATTCTGCTTGCCAGTCTATCAGCAATACTACTCCTTCTTGGCTATCTCATAGGAAGCTACAACGGCCTAACGATCGCCTTACTCATTGCAATCACCTTTAACATCATCACATACTTTTTCTCAGATAAAATTGTTCTCGCAATGTACAGAGCAAAGCCGCTGAAGGACGAATCCATAAAAGAATTAATCCGCTCTGTCGCACACAAAGCTAAAATTCCAATGCCAAAGCCATACATAATTCCGACCATGACGCCGAATGCATTTGCCACTGGCAGAAATCCACGACATGCAGCTATAGCCTTAACAGAAGGCATTATTTCATTGCTTTCAAAAGAAGAATTAAAAGGAGTAATCGCTCATGAAATTGCCCATATCAAAAACAGAGACATCCTAATTCAAACTATTGCAGCAACAATTGCAACAGCTATCTCATATATTGCATTTATGTTAAGATTCGCAGCATTCACCAGCAGCAGAGACCGTGATTCTGGAAATGCAATTGCTTTACTTGCTCTTGGTATCCTTACACCTATAATTGCAATGATAATCCAATTAGCAATATCTCGTGCAAGAGAATATCTTGCTGACGAAACAGGAGCAAGGATCATCAAAAATCCAATTGCTCTTGCAAACGCTTTAATGAAACTAGAGCAAGCAAACAGGTTTCATCCAATGCGCGGAAACCCAACAACATCCTCGCTATTCATAGTAAATCCATTTTCAGCAAGAGGATTATTCACCCTTTTCATGACGCATCCGCCAATTCAGAAAAGGGTTGAAAGGCTCAAAAGAATAAAAATATAGGAGGTGAAAAAATGCCATCCTTAGCCTATATGTTGATTCAAACAGCGCACGGAAAAATACAACGCGTAGCAGATAAACTTCTTCGCTTTAAAGAAGTAAAAGAAATTCATACACTGTACGGAGAATTCGACATCATCATTAAAATAGAAACATCAAACATGGCAAAACTTCAAGATTTTATTGCAAATAAGATAAGACCTATTCGCGATATAGCATCAACAGAAACATTAATTGTTAGCGACGTATTCTGAATCAAGCAGTGATCTAATCTTTTCTGCTGTCTTCTTCCCAATCCTTGGAACTTGCATTAGCTCTTCGACACTCGCATCTACAATTGCTTTAATCGTTCTGAACTTTTTAAGCATGTCTTTTGCCATACTGCTTCCAATACCAGGCAATGCTGCAATAACATATTCCTGCTGACTGCAAAGTTCTTTAGGTTTCTTTGCATGCAAGCTTGCTGCTTTTTTATTCCCACTCTGTTCTCTTTTTGCAATAGCATATAATAACTGTGCAGTTTCCCTCCTATTCTTTGTCCAAACAATTGGAACACCATAATCAATAATAATGCTCGCTATAGCTCCATTAATCGCATTGGGATGCAATCCCCTCTGCTCAAACAAACTTTCCTCACCTTCAATAACCAACAAAGGCTTGTTAAATCTTTCTTTCATCATCCTAACCTGCCTAAACAACCTTCCATCAACAATCGATTGAACAAAATCGGCAACACTCTTCACCTCAACCCCAACGTCAGAGCTAAGCAAATAATCAGCGCATTCAAGACGTTTCTGCTCAATACCAACACCAAAACCAAAAAGCTCTCTTAAAACAGATTTATCCCGTTCTCTGTCATCAGCAATAACTTTTATCTGTTCATTAAACTTGCTCAATTTTGTTTGTATGTCTTTTCCTTTTTTTCGCCTTTCCCGCAGATCAAGCAATATCTTTTTCAAATTAGAAAACATCGCTTTTTCCTTTCTATGCGCACTCCATCTATAGCCTTCATCCCTTGTTCCTTTAGTTACAAGAACGATTACTTTGCCTTTCTCGTGCCTTCCAGTTCTACCCCTACGTTGAATATGCCTTATAGCACTTGGAATAGGTTCATAAAAAACAACAACATCAACTTTAGGAATATCAAGACCTTCTTCACCAACAGCAGTTGCAACAAGAACATTAAAAGCGCCTTCTCTAAACTTATTAATCACTTCTTTTTGTTCTTTTTGACTCAACCCAGTTCCTTCTTTTTTAAGCTGACCAACAAAAAGTGCAGCCTTCACACCTTCTATTTTATTTAGTTCATCAACAAGCTCAACTCCATTATCCCTGTACTGATTAAAAACAATTATTTTTGAATCTGGCCTTGCCTCAAGCTCTTTTTGAACAATCTCAAGTACTTTCAACAACTTTGGATGTTTCCATCCCTCTTTATAAAGCCGATTTATCAAAACAACAGCAGACTTAAAATAAATATCTCTAAAAATGTTTTTCAAAGCCCTGGTTTTACTATTCTCCTCCTGTTCCCTTAGCCTAGCAATATACCTATGCAAAGCAAAAATCCCTTGTGTTTCAAGTAATTCAACTGCGTGCTGTACTTTCATTATTTCAGAAAGCAAACTTACGCTGCTAAAAAGAAATCCTTTCCGCTCACCTTTCGACAATCTTTTCATCAAATTTGCCTGAAGTAAGATCAATTCCTTTTTTGGCAAGTTCTTTCTTCTAATAACCTTCCACTCCTTCAACCGTTCAAGCCTTTCAGAAACAAAACGCTTCAACAATTGCTGAAGCTCCTTATATGGCTTAGGAAAACAAACCCTTATCCATTCAACCTCAATATCTTTTACATAAGGCTTAACATCGGGATCATCAACACTCCTAACCTCTATTTCCTCAATTGAAAGATTCTTTATAATTTCTTTTATCTTCTCAGCATCAGAACCAGGACTTGCTGTTAAACCAATTATCCTAGGATATTTCCCCTGTTTAATATATTCCTTTGCAATAAAAGCATATGCATAATCACCGACAGCCCTATGACATTCATCAAAAATCATTAAACAAACATCTCCAAGATTAACGGCTCCCTGCATTAAATCATTTTCAAGCGTTTGAGGCGTGTAGAATAGAACCTTTGCCTCTGCAAAGGCTTTTATTCTTTTCGCAGGCAAAACACTTCCTGTAAGCAGAGCAAATGCTTCATCTTCAAGAGCTAAATGTCGTTTAAAGTATTCATAGTGTTGCTGTATCAACGGCCTTGTCGGTGCAAGAAAAACAACTTTTGCATCTGGATAAACAGAAAGCCTATTTGCAGCAAGCATTAAAGCAATCGCGGTCTTTCCAAGTCCGGTTGGTAAAACAACTAGGGTATTATACCTTTTCGCTGTTTCAACTATTACTTTCTGATATCGCCTCGGCTGAAAGCCAACCAACATTTTTATATTAATCTCTTTCTTAGCAGAATCCCACCAAGAGAAAGGTCCTTTCTCAAATCGCTCAATTCCTGCTTTATTCCTTCAATCTCATTCCTTATTGCTTCAATTTCATCGAAAAGCGCTTCCACCTTATTGTATATATAATCTATTAAATCGTTTTCCTTCATTTTAGATAGCCTCCTAATCTTAACAAAAATGCAAGCAAAGCAAACGCAACATAAATCAAAGCAACAATGAAAACATTAAACCTCAACGAACCGCAAATATATCCAAAGATAAAACCACTTAAAATCAAAAACCATGGAAAATAAGGTGGCCTTTTTCTTTGCCAATACAAAAGCCTTCCAGTCATAAAACCAAAACACGCAATCACAACATAACTAATTATAGCATTTTTTGCAACCAACGCAATAATAAAACCAACTAAAAAAAGCAAAACCATTCCTTTTTCAGCCCATGTCAAACCCATTTTATCCACGCTCCTCAATTAAAATATAATAAATAATCCAAATTAAAATCCCTCCTATAAAAGCATAAATCCATGAATAAATCTTTGCTGATAAAATCAGCAGCACGTACACAAACAAACTACCAGCAGTCAGCACATATAAATTCCTGCTGCCGAAAAAAGAATAATGTCCATCTAAAGGCGGTATTGGTAAAAGCGTAAATAGGCAATAAATTAAATTCCATCTATAAATATCGTTGAATATAGGCAATCCAAGCGGCGTATACAAAACTAAATTTTTGAACAAGGAACCAAAAGCTAAACTTGCAATAGGCCCGCTTATTGCAACAACGCTAAGCATTGCATAGTTCAGACCATACCTAAAAGCACCAACCCTATATCTCGCTATCAAACTACAGGTTATGCCGCCAGGAACGATGATCCACCAAACTCTGCCTCCAGAAAGCAATGAAACAATCAATGCTGCAAGCAAACCATACCACCAAACTCTATACTCAACCTTTACGCCATAATGCAAACCAACAATCTTTTGAATACTAACATGAAAAACAATACTTACTAAAATAAAAGCAACAGCGCTCAACAATTCTCCTAAAGTAAAACGTCTAAAAGCATATATAAAACCAAAAACAGCAGCACTTATCAGAAAACCAACAACTTCATCTTTATTAAAACCAAAATCATGCTTTATCCTTGATAATAATTCCATAATTGTCATATTTCCAAGCTAAATATTAAATTTTTCCGCTTTCAATCAACTCAATAACATCTTCACAATGTCCTGCTCCTAAAACAGCAACAACAAGCTCGTGTCGTTCCATCAACCTACGCAGATTTTTCGCAATAAACCTATTCCTCTCCTCTATTAAAACCTTATAAACATTAGGATATCTCGTCCTCACATACGCGATTGCCTGTTTAATTACTTCTTTCGAAGGAACCTTACTAATATCTATCTTCATGCCTCTTCCCAAAAACAAACCCGCAAGCAAATCAAAAACAAACCTTAGCTTTTCCCTAAAAGTTATCTTACTAATAAGTCTCCTCAACGTTACTTCGATTCTCCTATCAACTAGATATATTTTTGCTCCAACTTCTTTTGCTGCATCTATCGCAGCAAGCATCTCACTTCCAGGCTTAACTCCAACAAGTTTTCCTAGCTTGGCTTCAACCCATGCACCAAGCGCATTCAAGATAAATCCCCTAAAGCCAAGATGCCTTATCTGCTCAAGCATTCCTGCTTTTCGTTTCTCAAACAAAGCAAGCAATCTTGCTTTGTCAAGTTCCAATGCAACGGCATCTGGCCTTTCACGCGAAATAATTCCCTTTGCCTCTTCAACGCTTTCTCTTGCAATATGTGATGTACCAACAACAACAAGATTCCTGTATCTTAATAACATACCTTTGTCCAGCCCCGAAAAATATATAAATATATTCAAACTTCAAATCTCAAAATGCTAAAGATGAAAAAAATATCCGAAACATACAACATGCATGTTTATACTGAAACTGGCGACTATTTTGGTGATATCGAAGAATGCATCCTTACGTCAACAAAAGTGTTTGGATGGAAAATAAAAGCAACAAAAACATCATTCTTGAGTAAAATCCTTGGTAGTGCAAAAGGCGTTATTGTGCCGCATCAGCTCGTAAAAGCAATAGGCGACATTATTATTATTTCAAAAGCTGCTGTTCCTTCAATTTCAACCGAGGAAAAGGAATGAAATCAATGAAGCTCGAACAGTATATAGATGCTCTTACCTTATTTAATTTCTTTTTCCTTAACAGAAAAACAAAAGAAGATTTTGAATTTTTCGAAGAATATCCCAACTAAGCTAACTCAAAGCAAACTCTCTAACTACTTCATATATGGGCCCTTCTGACGTTAATGTGCTTTTATACAGAACAAAATTCTTAACTTCAAAGCAAAGTCTTTCAATCTTAAATTCTCTTAGCTTTTCAACAAAACCCTTTTTATCCTTTATCCTTTTTATCCTCGCAATAGTTGCATGCGCCTTAAATTCTTTTTCATCGCCAAAAGGCAATTCTAAATCTATTTGCCTTCTCAAATCAACCAACTTATTGCTAGTATCAAAACCTGCCCAAAGAACTCTAGCAAACCGCTCACTTGGAAAAACACCAATGCTATCAATACACAACTTAAACGGCTTTATCTCTATCCGCTCCAAGCGCTTTACTAATTCACTAACAAACTCGTCCTTTACCTCGCCTAAAAATTTTATTGTTAAATGAATGTTTTCTCGCTTTACCCACTTAGCTAAAAGATATCTTGAAAATTCCCTTTTCACAAGCTCAAGATAATCCTTTATATGCTCTGGCAAATCAATTGCAACGAACAACCTCATCTAACATCCCTAATTCCCTTACTCGTTACAATAAAAACGCACTCTCCTTCTGGCAAATTCGGTGAATCAACAAGCTTAGCAACCCTTGTTCCTTTTTTACCCCTCCTCAAGTACAATCTAAAAGCTGAATTGTGCGCAACGACATTCCCACCAATAGCTTCTGTTGGATCACCAAAGAAAACATCTGGTTTTGCCATTACCTGATTTGTAACATAAACAGCAAGATTATGTTTATCAGCTAACTTCATCAGAACATGC
>QMQQ01000006.1 GCA_003648985.1 Candidatus Woesearchaeota archaeon
CATGGTCAAGTTTATATGTCAATTTATCACCATCAGGATCGTGAGCAACAACCTGATAATGATATTCTTCACCGACATAAGCAACAGTAACAGGTTCAGAAAGAATTACAGGAGGATTATTCTTGTCTTTATCAAAAATAGGACCTTCAGGTAAATCATCGCCGGGCTCATCAACAAACTCATCAGAAGGATAATCATCATACCAATCAAAATAGTCTCCAGTTTCTTCTCCACCAAATCCTTCATCACCTTCTTCAAAATCACTATCCCAACTATCATCTTGACTAAAATCACTCCCCCAATCATCTTCTCCAAAATCACTATCCCAACTATCATCTTGACTAAAATCACTTCCCCAATCATCATTGCCAAAATCACTATCCCAAAAAGCATTGACTCCTATAATACTAAATACCAAAATAAAAAACAAAAATCCAAAAACAAAAACCTTGTTAAACTTCATTTTTTATCTAGGAACTTTTCTTTGTATAGCTGGCTTTTGCTTTTTATTTGTGTTCTTTGGCGGAGTTTGCTTTTTCATTGCTTGCTTTCTTTGTTCTTTTTTTATCTGTTCTTTTTTTTGCTGTTGTTCTGGAACTGGAGCATACTTCTCTAAAAATTGCTTAATCTCATTTTTTAGCTCGCTTGTTAACTGAACCGCTGTTTCTTTGTATACAGCTCTAACATTAACGCTTGTTGGATCAATCATATTCCTGTTTAGCAAATAATTCAATATTTTTCTAGCACCTTCATTACTGACATGGTTCCTGTACCAATTTAAGAAGTCATTTCCATAATCTAATCTTATCCATCTAGCTTCAGGCTTACATCCTAATTGCCTTTCAAGCTCAGACAAGTTCACTTCAGCAGAATACTTTTCTAGTGTTTCTCTATTTTTTCTCAGTCCTTTACCATTCATTAAGTTAAATCCAACATAGCACTTAGCTTTCATACGTTTCTGAATGTGCTCATCAATCTTTTTCATTAAATTATAAGCTTCTTCAACAACCTTCTTTGTCCTTCCTAGCATTCCCTTTTTTGCATCTTGTTTTTGCTTTCCAGCTTCTGATTCTAATTCAGTCAATAACTCAAGTCTTACTTCCAGTTCTTTTTCCATTCTTTGTAAATTATTATATTCTCTTACACTAACTTTACCATCGCTAAACATGTCTCCTGCATTTTTAATATAATTTTCAGCAACACTTTCTGAACGCCCGGCAAATCTATAAACTCCTTTTTCACTTATTTCTCTCGCTATCTGCTCTTTTATTGGAATATTGCATCCAACCAAAGCAACAGCAGCACCACCAAAAACAGCAGCGCCAACATATTTCTCCAAACTCATAAATCTCACCTCCTACCTAATTTACTTCTTGGTAAATAAGGATTATGACCAAAAGGAATAACAATACCAACACCAACCTCATACTTTGGAATTGGACTTTTACTTAAACGATCAGTACCGTTAAAATTATACCGGCCTTTAACTTCAAGATAACAATTCTTTCCAAGATTTACTAATCCACGCGCTTTAACATAATTACTTGAAAATTCATTTCCAGGATTATATTTGATTTCTTCATTTCCACCTAACAACTCAATTAAAACCCTCCTTCCTCTATACTGAACTCCTCCACCAAAATCAGTTCTAACAATATCGCCTAAATGCTGGTATTCCTTTTCATCGCGTTTAACATGAAATATGAGCCTCCATCGCTTTCCTAAAGATCCCCTTAAACCATAAAACAGTCTTTCAATATTATCCCTGCCTTCAGCACCCTTTATCTTATAACTTCCCCATTCCTTAAATAAAACACCATCAATACTTAAACCAGGAATATCAACATCAATCTTGCTTCCAACACCATCAAGCAACTTATTCTTTAATAGACTATCTCCAAAGTAACTTGTGCTTTCTCCAACAATAAAAGGTTTGAGTTTGAGTCGATCATTTCCCAAAACAAGCTCAGCTTGGCCAAATACTTTATCATATCCAACATCGCCTCTTCTTGCTTCCTCACCACTAATGTATAATCCGAAAGGACCATTATTAACCCTTAACCTTCCTTTTCCACAAGAACCGTCAGGCCAAAATATAGAATTAAGTGAAAAATATCCCCTCGTTTTTCTTTTGCTATCTTCTCTTATTGCTACTCTTCCATTTCCAAAAACATTATCAAGATCATCATTAGCAACTGCCTTTGCCTTATCTATAAGGCCAAATGCAGCTAATGCAGCGCCAATCAAAAGTGCTTTCTTGATCTTATCAACCATCATAAAACCCCCAAAATCAAATTTTTACTCCCGAGTAGAAACACTATTATTTAAATTTTTCCATTTTTGCGTAGTATCAAGTATATCAAGGAAGCGAATATAACATTAAATTTTTCTTTCAACATGCAAATACCCTATTTCATCACCAATCCCAATACTTATTCCAACACCATCTTCAATTTTCTTTAAAAAATCTTCCGGAGAAAATCCAAAGTAGTCTTGTAAAAGGTACATACAGCCAAGTGCAAAAGGAGAAATTTCCCTACCATTTTTGAACACATCAATAACAAATGCAGATAAATCGCAAGGCTTTACAAAAAATATTTCCCTGTTAAACTGTTCAGATTCTCTAAATATGCGCTTGAAATCTATTGAACAGATCGAAGAATGTAAAATAAAATTTAAGTCAACCCCACTCAAACCAGGCTTTCCCACATACGTTACTCCTATTGCATAAACCTTTTTAATCGCATCAAACACATCTCCAATCTCATGTTCTACTCGATCTTTAATAGTTCCAATTATATTTACAAAGCTCTTTTCCGATCTTTTTAACACATGCTTATTTAAGTTCGGAAACCCCCCAAAACCAGATATTTGGTTCATTTGATTCTTTTTAGTTACATACACAAGATAGCCATCCCCGGTTTCGAAATGAAAGTGTGTACTAAGATACAACAAATGAAACATTTTTATTAGCTCCAAATCAAAATTTTCAGCACACCTATTAAAAGCATGGCCATATGAATATGGTCTACGTTTAACAACGAACTCTTTTTTAGAATTAGTTTCAACACAGTATAAGAAAGGAACTGGATTATCTTTCAAATCTACTTTTCTCCTTATATCACTAACTCTTTTTTCGAGGCTTTCTGGTAGAGGTTCGCCTTCACCATCTATTCTGACACAGAACTTTCTATCGTCATTAGGATAAACAAGATACTGAAATTGCATCCACGATTGGATCTCTTTCATAATTAAAAAGAAAAGTAACCTATTTTTTATTTTTTGCCCCACTTTTCTTTCAAAAGAAAATATGAAATCCATCGAACATGTTTATTATGAAATACTCAAGCAATATGATCAAAAGTACTTTATCACTGGACAAACATTAGAAATCCTCAAAAAGATATCATTTTTCAAGCAAGAGTAAGCCAACCACCAAGAAAAATCGAATCAAATCTTCCATCAAACATAATCTTCACAGCATATTCAGGATTCAAATTTAAATTCAAAAAAATTCCAGCAGATTATTCTGAAGTATATATTTATGCAGATGAAACAACTATACAAATAATTAAAAAAAGACTTGCGTTCTCAAAGAACGAACCGCCAAATTTCTTTGTCCTTAAAAAAGAAAAACTCACAGAACTGACAGCATCATTGCTTTTTGTTGATTTGTGGAATCTTCCTGAATGGTATGCAAAAGATTATCTCAAAGCCTTGAAAAAGGAGTTGATAAAAATTGGAATTCTGGAATGAAGCAATAATCGAGAAACCACAATACCTGCTTGTTATGAAACAACACACTTATCACAAAAGAGAAGGACCAAAAAAAGAAAAAGACCTAATTGATATCTTTGCATTAGCTCATTAAAAAATCAATCATTGGAAAACTCAAACATCTCTAAATCTTCATCCATTCGCCATTCTGAACAATCCTTGATTTTATGCCTACTTCATCACAAAGCTCAGCAAGAGCTTTACTATTCTCCTTATTAGCATGACTTGGCAGAACAAGTTCAGGCATAGTCATCATTAGCAATTCTCTTAAATCCTCTCTTGCTCCATGTCCACTAACATGAACATCCTTAAAATACTGAATCCCCTTTAGCTTAAGCTCGTTCTCGAGTTCTTTTCTCTGCTTTTTATTCAATTCAGTAGGTATTGTCTTGCAGCTAAAAATAATACAATCCTCATCGCTAAAATCATACTTCAACCTATCTTCAGCCATCCTCCTCAAAACACTTTTTGGCTCTCCCTGATTTCCTGTCACAACGAGAAAATACTTCTCTTTCTTTTTTCCAATACGCTTAATCTCCTTCTTTATTTTATCAGCATACCTTACAATCTTCACCTCTCTAAAATCAACCAAGCCGAGTTCCTGCGCAGCAACGCAATACCTAAATAAACTCCTACCAAAAAAGACAACCTTTCTGCCAAGATCAAATCCAAACTTCATCAAAGCCTTTAGCCTAGCAATATGGCTGCTAAAAGTGGTCGCAACAACACCCTTCTTTTCAGCAACATCAAATTCCAAATCTTTAAGCATCTCCCTTACAACACTCTCGCTTGGCGTTTTCTGTTCAGTTCCAGCATAAAGCGCATCACCAATCAAGACCTTTATCTTCCCTTTCAGCCTTCGTAAGGCATCATAATTAGTCCTTTTTCCAAGCGTAGGAAAATTATCAAACTTAAAATCATTCGTGTATAAAACAATACCATCTGCTGTATGAACAGCAATCATTGCAGCCTGAGGCGTAGAATGAACAGTATTGATAAACTCAATCTTCATTCCACCAAACCTAATTGCATTATTCACATTCAACCTAACGATTTGATTATGCAACTTAATCTTCTCATCTCGTAAAATTCTTTCAAGAACAGCACAACAATAAGGCGTTGCAATAATAGGACATCTATATCTATTTGCTAAATAAGGAACAGCCCCTATATGATCTAAATGCGCATGACTCAAAATTATTGCTTTAACATCATACCTTAAATCGCCTAGAATTCTATCATCAGGAATCGCTTCAGCTTCCCTTAAAGCCTTAACAGTCACCTTCCTCAAAGTTTCTCCTTCCTCTTCAGTACATTCTATATATCTTGGAACATGGTAACCCATATCAAGCAGAATAATCTCATCACCATGCTTAACAGCAGTACAATTTCTCCCAACTTCGCCATAACCGCCAACTGGAATAATCTCTAACATTTTAGTTCCCTCTCTACAGCTCTTTTATATTCTTTAATAAACCATCTAAGGAATATAAACTCGTTTTTTTTCGTCTGTGCCCTTTCCAAGGCAGAATAGTATCTCGCACGATTCCTGTACTCTATTATAAACATAGGATAATTCTTATGCCATAATATCCAGTTTATCAATAGCCTAGAAACTCTTCCATTCCCATCTGCAAACGGATGTATTGTAACAAATTTCAAATGAGCTAAACCAGCAACCTCTACAGGATGAACCCTATTTAAACTTCTATTCAACCATCTAAAAAATTCTGAAAGCAGAGCATTTAGTTCTGCAGGTGTCGGCGGAACAAACTTAGAACCACTTATCCTAACTTGGTGTTTTCTTATTTTTCCAGCAATATCTTTCTTCGTATCCTTAAATAGTTTGTAGTGCCATTCTAGAACCTTATGTAAAGAAATCTTCTTTTCTTTTAACATCTCCATAAAAACATTAAAATGGTTTTCAGCTTCTTTCACATCGGCTAAAAGTTTATTCCTTGGTATGATCCCTTTTTCTATCACCAGAGTTGTATCTCTTAATGTTAAGGTACTTCCCTCAATTCTATCTGTGTTATAAGTAAATCTTATTCCAAAATCCATTAGCTGTTTTTCCTTGACAGAATTCGGAAGCTTTTTTCCAAGCTGAATAAAACGTTTTCTCAATCTTTCTATCTCATCATACGTCTGCGAATAAACCTCTCTAAAAAACTCAATCATAACAACCTCTAGATTCTTTGGGAGACTCTTTCCGAGATATTTTTCTATCGTTCTATACCTTCCTTTTACCCTCGTAACGTGTCTCAAATAATAAAAGATTTGTTTCCCAAGGCGCTTCTTGATTAAAACTACCATTCAATCTTTTTACCCACACAAATATATAAAATTTACTATTAAAACAAAATTGTTGGTAAAATATGCGGGGGACGGGATTCGAACCCGCGCAGGCTCTTAAGCCACACGGCCCTCAACCGTGCCCGTTTGGCCACTCCGGCACCCCCGCATTAGAAAGCAAAATCCATTCTAATTTAAAAAACTAATGCTCCTTAATTCTTCAAGAAAGAAAACAAAGAATGAATAATTATAATCTAGCAAGCTTTTCTTCAATGGCGCTTAACTCACTCTCAATCTTTTCTATTGCGCTTAACTCAGGTTTCGGTATCTTCGCTTTTTTCTTCACCCTTGGCCTTGCCCCTTCAAGTAGTTTAGCTTCTTCAATTTCAATTTTCTTTTTTGGAAGCCTCACCCCTGTTTTAGGCAATAATCTTTTAACTCTCCATATCAGCTTTCCAATCTCATTACTCACAGCCCTGATCTCACTAATAATCTCAAGTTTTTTCTCCCTTACTTTCTTAAACTCTTCATATCGCTTTAAATACTGCAAAATATCTCTTGTTGCTTCGAGTAATTGTCTCCTTAACATAATGGGGTCTTCGATACCAACATATAATGGACTATCGTCTTTTTTCTTTGCCATTTTACAACATGCTTGGCCTAAACAGGGCTTTATCTACAAATTCAATCTTCTTTTCAATCTCTTCAATTCCACTATGCCAAAGTTCAAGTTCTGCATCTTCCTCATTCTTTAACTCATTAATCCTACTGAGCAGTTCCTTTGCCTCTGCGAGCTTGTTCTTAATCATATTAAGCAGATCAAGCACATCCTTATATTCATCAACTTTTACATAAACAGGCATTTAGATCACCCAAAAAGTATTTTATCTGCAAAAATCAATTTCTTTTGAGCATCAAGCAATGATTTTTGCCAGTTTTCATATTCTTTTCTTTGCAATTCTCTTGTTTCAATCAATCTCTTTGCAGCCTCGCTTACCTCCTTTGCCATAGTTCTGCCAAGCATCAATTCTTCCATAGCTGCACTGTATGTTTCAAGCCTGACAAAAACAGGTTTAACTATCCGATGCTCTTTCAACGCCTCAAATTCTTCTTTTTCCTCTTCAACAATCTCACGTTCAATCTCCTCAACTTCAGGAGCTTTTACTCTAATCTTCTCGATTTTTTCTGGTATAACTTTAATCTCTTCTTTTTTAGGAGCAACCTTGACCACAGGCTTTGGTTTGACCTCAGGCGCAGGCGGAACAGCCGGTGGCGCGACTTCAATCTTTTCAATCTCTTCAGGCTTAACCTTAATTTCTTTTTTAGGAATAGCCTTAATCTCGATCTCCTCCTCTGGCGGAGGAGGAACTTCTAAGCCAGCAACCTCTCTTGCTTTTTTCCTAAAGAATATCATTTTTTCTACTTCAAAAGCTATATCATAACTTATTAAAACTTTTCCTACTATTCCAGAATAATAACAAATTATTTAATACTCTAAACTGATTACAAAAGGCATGAAGAGAGCAAAATACTGGCGCATGCTAAAGGATAAAACCGTTCAGTGTCAGCTTTGCCCAAGATTCTGTACAATACAACCATCTCAACTTGGTAATTGCAAGACAAGAAAGAATATCGATGGAACACTGTATGCGCTAAACTATGCAAAACCCGTTGCTGTTCATATAGACCCAATCGAAAAAAAACCACTTTTCCATTTCCTTCCAGCATCAATATCATTTTCAATCGGAACAGCAGGCTGCAATCTTCACTGCAAATACTGTCAGAACTGGCAAATCTCTCAAGCCTCGCCCGAAGACATTCCATATTATAATGTTCCTCCAGAAAAAGTCGTTGAAGATGCTCTAAAAAACAAATGCAAATCGATTTCTTATACATATACAGAACCAAACATTTTCTACGAATATGTCCTTGATACCGCAATTATCGCAAAAAAGAAAGGTATAAGAAATGTTCTCGTCACAAATGCATACATAAACGAAAAACCAGCATCAGAGCTATATCGCTACATCGATGCTGCAAATATCGATTTGAAATCATTTTCAGATAAATTTTATAAAAAAATATGTGATGCTTCGCTTGAGCCTGTTCTGAAAACAATAAAGCTAGCAAAAAAGAAAGGTGTTTGGCTTGAAATAACAAACCTCCTTACCCCGACCCTAAACGATTCACCAGACGAAATAAAACAACTTTGCAAATGGATCGCAGACCTCGATAAAAACATCCCGTTACACTTCTCTCGTTTCTTTCCCGATTATCAGCTGCTCAATATTCAGCCAACACCACAAGAAACACTTTTCAAAGCATACGAAATAGCAAAAGAATGCGGACTGCGCTTTGTCTACATTGGAAATGTTCTCTCAGAAAAAGAAAACACCTACTGTCCTAAATGCGGCTCATTAATTGTAAAACGCTTTGGCTTCTCAGTTCTTGATACTAAAATAAAAAACGGAAAATGCAATTTCTGTAAAGAAAAAATACCAGGTATCTGGTCATAGCATAATTAAGTCGTCGCTAATACTACACCAAGGATTTTTCTAACAAAAAACCAGTTTGAAATTCATGTGCAAAAATTCAACAGAACTGTTGTTCATTTTCCTATTTGTTTTTGCAACATCATCCACTACCGCAGCAGAAAATCTCAAATTAGAAATAATCCTGCCAGAACAACTCACACCAAATCAGGAATACAATCACATCTTCAAAATTATAAACACAGACTTCAAACGCGGCTCACATTTCAATATAAACGCAACAGTATCACTTAAAATCACATCAGAAAACTTTTCGCTAAACAAAACTTTTACTCTGAAAGAAATAAACTGGTATAAAAAGCCACGTCTTGAGCAGCCATTCATCCCAGCCAGAAACAAGACATATCTCATTTGCGTAGAAATAATAAACTCGTCAATAAACGACACTAATCAATCAGATGATGAACCATGCAAAACAGCAACGACAAACAATAGCACGTCCGAAACAGAAAACAGTAATCAGTCACATTCAGCAATTTCCATTCAAATACTAAATCAAAATAAAACCATTGTTGAAGGTGAAACAATATTTTTCAAACATATCATCAACTGCTCGTCGAATAGTTCAATAACCTATTGGATTGAAGATATCTATGGGAATATAGCAAAAGCAAAACGAAATACAACATCGCTATCAAAAAAGCAATGGAAAACAAAAGCATACTCGCAAGTATCTCCTTATTTTATCAAATCAATATTATTTTGTGGAAGAACAAACATTTCAGTCAGCGCAACGTTCTTTGTTTTAAAAACACACGAAGAGCAAAACAAACAAAGTACAGAGAAAGAGCAAAAAGAAAAAGCAGATGATAACAAAACCAACAAACGAAAAACATCAAAAGATCATTGCGCAAATGAAATCTATATCAAAGCCCCACAAAAAGGAATTTTCGGCAATACAATCAATGTCGCAATACAGGTTCATCGCTGCAAAGGAAGAAAAAGAAAAGTAGAATTAAAAATCATAGACAAATACAATTTTACAATCGCAAAAACAAAGCTTAACATAAACAGCACGGGTAAATTCTTATTTACAATACCATTGAACATACCTCCCTGTTCCTATTGCTACAGTGGAAATTATACAATCATTGCCAATGGATTAAACACAAACACATCAAGCAAGATATTCCTTGAACAACAAACACAACATTCAATCAATACAAACACACAAACATCAAATAAAAAAGAGCTTATTCTCAAAGCAAAAAAGATGCAACTACCCCCAAAAGAAATCTACAGCAAGCAAACAAAACATATCTTTCCTTATCTCTTCTTTACGCTTATCGGCCTTCTTCCATTTATTGCAAAGCGCAGATAACTTTTTAAACAAAACAAAAACCATATCTATATGCAACCGCTCAGAGCAAGAACAATAATTGAGTTAGTCGGAAAACCAAAGGATTTTGTCGAACGTGCTTTTGAGAAGATGCGCGAACTAATCAAGCAACACCCTGGTTTAGAACTTATCTCAGAAGATATAGAACCAGTAAAAGAAAAACCAGGAACAAAGGACATATTTGGTGGATTTATGGAAGTAGAGGCAAAATTTTCTTCACTGCAATCACTCATTGCATTTTGTTTTGAATTCACTCCTACATCAGTTGAAATAATAGAACCAGAACAAATCACAATTAAAAACAACGAGCTTACCGCAATATTCAACGATCTCCAAGCAAAACTCCATGAAATCACAGCGCTTTATAAGAAATCAGAATTCGAGCAAAAAATCGTCAGAAAAAACGCGGCCCTTCTTCTAAGAAACTTCCTCTTCACCCTTTTATTCAAAAAGAAAAGAAACATCGAACAGCTATCAAAGCTAACTGGCTTACCAGCTAACTCATTGCAACAATTTCTCGATCAACTCATTAAAGAAGGAAAAGTCGCAAAAGAAAACGAGCTTTACACTCTAAAATGAACGAGAAGAACAAAATCGAAGCAATCCTCTTCTCTACTGGCAGAAGAATGACAGTTGATGAAATCTCATCACTTACAGGAATAGGAGACAAAGACCTTATTAAGCGCATCCTCCTTGAACTCAAAGCAGATTATGAACAAAGAGGAACCTCTTTAACACTTAAAGAAGAAGCAGGGGGCTGGAAGCTTACAGTAAAAGACCATTATGCTTATATCGCAGAAAAACTCATTACAAAAGCAGAACTCGACAAACCTTTGCTTGAAACACTTGCTGTAATCGCATGGCGCTATCCTGTTTTACAAGCAGAGGTTATAAAAATTCGACACAACAAAGCGTATGATCACATAAAGCAACTTGAAGAACTCGGCTTCATAAAGAGGATTAAACATGGCAGAACAAAAAAAATTATTCTTACAGATCACTTCTTTGAATACTTTGATCTTCCAGGCAAAGAACAAAGGGACGCATTAAAACGCATCATTCCTCAACACATGAAAGAAAAAATCGAAGCCCAAGAACGCGAAATAGAACAAGCTGAAAAAAAACTTGAAGCGTTAAAACAAACAAAACAAAAAGAATCTGAAAATGCCAGAGAAAATCACACAGCAGTACATTGAAGACGAGATGAGGCAGAGCTATCTAGACTATGGTATGTCAGTTATCATAGGCAGAGCCCTGCCAGATGTCAGGGATGGCTTAAAGCCAGTCCATCGAAGAATTCTATATGCAATGCATCAAATGGGTTTAACACATGATAAACCATTCAAAAAATGTGCTAGGGTTGTTGGGGAATGTTTTGTTAAAGATACCTTGGTAGCAACAACAAGGGGATTGATCCCTATCCAAGAAGTCAAAAAAGGAGATATTGTTTTAACGGAAAATGGAAAGGAAAAAGTAGTTGAACTGTATGAAATGCCTAAAAAAGAATTGTTAAAGGTAACTCTCGAAAATGGCATAAGTAATGTTGTGACAAAATCGCAGAAATTTAAAGTTTTAACCAAAGATTTAAATGCTGTATGGAAAGAAGCAAAGGATCTGAAAAAAGGAGATTACGTAGTAGTTCGTGCAGTTTATCCAAAGATAAAAGAATATGTAAAATTAGGAATGCTTAATGGTAGGGAAATATTTCTCAATGAGAACATAGGTTACCTTCTCGGTCAACTGCTTTCTGATGGATGGGTTGAAAAAGGTTATAACAGAGGCAAAGGTTTTCGTTGTGGATTCTGTTCAACTTCCCAAAGCGTCATCAAAAAGATAGCAAAAATTCTCGAAAAAGAATTTGAATACAAACCAAAGATAGAAAAAAGGGTACGGAGTAAAAGGACTTTGTACATGATTCGAATCAATAAAGCGCAGATAAACGATTTTTTAGTTAACGTGTTTAAACTTCAACAAGCTACTGCCCATACAAAAAAAATTCCACGGCAAATCTTTTCATCGCCGAAGTCCGTTATTGTTGCGTTAATAAGTGGATTAATCGATGGGGATGGACATGTTCATAAAAGAAGAAACGTTCTGAGTTTCGACTCTGTTTCAGAAAAGATGATAAATCAATTACAGATCCTTCTTCTTCATCTCGGAATAATCAGCAAAAAATACTCTGGAAAGAAATTGACTAGTCATATTCTCAATGGCAGGCTAGTTGCAAGAAAACATCTCTTGCACAGCCTAGAAATAAAGAGCAGGTTTGCTGTTCTTTTGTCGACGCTATTGAATCTTTCTGATGAGCTCAAAGCAGAAAGATTAAAACTTTTAAAAACCAGAAATGTTTCACATTATGATATTATTCCGTACGCAGGAAAGGTGATTTTTCAAGAATTAAGTGAAAAACATATTGGCGGCGGATGGTATAAAGATACTCAAGGAACTAAGTTTAGAAGAAGCATAAAATATCCTACAGGAAGTAAAATAAGATATTCTTCTGATCTCAAAGAAAAAAGTTTGGGAAAAACCCAAATTAAAGAATGGGGTATACAAGAAAAGCTGAACAAAATAGGTTCTGATCTAGCAAATTTCATCAATCATGTTATTGAGGATAGCATATTCTTCTTGAAAGTCAAAAATGTCGAAGAGAGTAAACCTGAGAAAACCTATGATATCCAAGTAGAAAATGCGCATGAATTCATAGCAAATGGAATGGTTGTGCATAACTGCCTCGGAAAGTTCCATCCTCACGGCGATACAGCAGTATATGATGCCCTTGTTAGAATGGCTCAACCATTTGCTTTACGCTATCCTCTTATTCAAGGTCAAGGAAACTTCGGCAGCATAGATGGCGATGCACCAGCTGCAATGCGTTATACAGAATGCAGACTTACTTCTTTTGCATCAGAATGCCTAAAAGACATCAATAAAAACACAGTCCGCTTTGTTCCAAACTTCGACGCTTCTCTAAAAGAACCAACATGCCTGCCAGCTTTGCCGCCTCTGCTGCTACTAAATGGCTCTACTGGAATAGCCGTTGGAATGGCAACAAACATCCCACCGCATAATCTCGCAGAAACAGTTGATGCAATCACCGCATACATTGAAAACCCTTCAATAACCATAGACGAACTAATGCAACACATAAAAGGACCAGACTTTCCAACAGGCGCCCTAATCATTGGCTCAAAAGGAATCGTATCAGCATATAAAACAGGAAAAGGAAAAATAAAGATAAGAGCAAAATGCGAAATCGAAGATAACAAGATAATAATAACAGAAATTCCTTTTATGCTAAACAAATCATCTCTCATCGAAGAAATAGCTTCTCTCGTTAGAGAAGGAAAAATCGACGGCATTACAGACATACGTGACGAGTCGAGCAGAGGAAAGCTAAGGGTACTCCTTATGCTTAAAAAATCAATCAATCCTGAAATCGTATTAAAACAACTATACCTCCATACAAGACTCCAAACAACCTTCGGCATAATCTCCCTTGCTCTTGTTGATGGCGTTCCAACCCTTCTAAACCTAAAAGATATAATAGCGCACTACGTTTCACACAGAAAAACCGTCATCACAAAAAGACTCGAATTCGAGCTTACACAAGCATCAAAGCGAGAACACATTGTAAAAGGACTCCTAACAGCCCTATCAAACATTGAAAAAACAATAGAAATAATCAAGAAAAGCAGATCTCCAGCCGAAGCATCAACAGCATTAATGCAAGCATTTGCAATCACAAAAGAACAGGCAAAAGCAATACTCGAAATGCCATTGCAAAAACTCACTACCCTTGAATCAACTGCGCTTGAAGAAGAACACAAAAGACTTACAGAGCAAATAAAAAAACTACGTTTCATCCTCTCTTCAGAAAAAGAAATCCTAAACATAATCAAAGAAGAGCTCCAACAGCTAAAGAAGAAATATGCCGATGAAAGAAGAACAACAATATTGCCAGAGGAGGAAGAAATAACAATTGAGGAAATCATCGTGCCAGAACTTTCAATAGTCACTGTAACAAGAAAGGGTTTCATAAAAAGAACATCACTCGCGCTCTTTAGACGTCAGAGAAGAGGCGGAAAAGGCTTATCAACCCTTTATTCTGCTGAAGATGTCGTTGAGCACCTCTTTCTTGCAAAAACAACAGCCCAGCTTCTTGTATTCACAAACAAAGGAAAGGTCCATTGGATTCCAGTATACAAGCTACCAGATGCTACGCGCTATGCAAAAGGAAAACATATCTCTACTTTTATTCAGCTTGGAAAAGATGAAAAGATTGCAACAATAATCCCGATCGAAGAATTCAAAAACAATCTTATCATGATAACAAGAAAAGGCATAGTCAAAAAATTACCACTTGCTCTGCTTAAAAAACCTCGGCGTGGCGGCATTCTTGCAATATTCCTTAGCGATGATGATTCACTTATCAGCGTAATCCATGCCAAAGAAGAAGACGAACTCCTTATAGCAACTAAAAGAGGAATGGCTCTTCGCTTTAAAGCAGCAGAAGTTAGGGCAATGGGAAGAACAGCAAAAGGCGTAAAAGGAATTCATCTTAAGGAACAAGATAGTGTAATTGGCGTTGTAAAAGTTGAACCAGAGAAAGCCATTCTAACAGTAACAGAAAAAGGCTTTGGCAAAAGAACCCCTGCAAACCTCTACAGACTAACTCATAGAGCAGGCATCGGCGTTAGAAACATCATCTGCACAGAAAAAAATGGTTCTGCTGTTGCAATAGCTTCGGTATCAGATAAAGATGAAATTATCATTGCAACCAAACTTGGTTTAGCTATAAGAATAAAAGCAAAAGAAATCCCTCTTATAGGAAGGGCAACTCGTGGCGTAAAACTAATAAAACTCTCAGAGCAAGACACTGTTATCTCAATTACAGTCATTAAAGAAGAACTGGAAAATGCATGATGTTTTCTTTCTAACCTTATCAGGACTCGTCCCAATAGCAGAAGAAGAAATATCTTCAATAATCAACCTAAAGAAAAACGAGATAGCAAATCTAACAGACTCAATCATCAAATTGAATACTTCTCTACAGAATGCGTGCCTTCTTGCATATGCCTCTCAAACAGCAAGGTCAGTTCTTATAAAAGTCGGTGAATCAGATAAGGAAATGAGAAAAATAAATATTCAAAGTCTTGAACCTTTCATCGGAAAACAAAAGACCTTTGCTATCAGGAGCCTTAGCAAAAACAAAGACGTCGAAGAAAAAATCGGAGCAGAGCTTAAACAGCACACCAACTTAAAAGTATCTCTAAAGACACCAGAATTGCTGTTCATTGCTTTTCAGCACGAGAACAAAATACAAATCTGCATCGATCCAGCAGGATTCGAACTTGCAAAAAGGCAGTACAGAATTTATATACATCCAGAAACAATAAAAGCACCATTAGCTTTTGCAGCAACAACTTTAGCAAATTATACCTCATTGCTCGACCCCTTTTGTGGGTCTGGCATAATTCCAATCGAGGCAGCACTAAACAAAACAAACATATCTCCTCATCTCTATTCAAAACAAAAATTCCTTTTTACAAAATTTCCAAACATTGACCAAGACAGCATATTTGCATTACGCGACAACAAAATAAAAAAAGGAATAAAAGAAAAAATATATGCCTCAGACAAAAACCCGAGCTTTTTGCGAGGCGCAGAAAAGAATGCAATACTTGCAGGCGTAAAGCAAAACATATCATTCAGCCGTCTAGATATAAAAGACCTCGACTTAAAATTCACTGAATCCTCAATCGATCTTATTGCAACACAACCACCGCCCCTAACAAAACAAAACCATCTATTTATCGAAAAGCTATACACAGAATTCTTCTATCAAGCAGAATACATAACAAGCACTGTTTCTTGCATCACAACAGAAACATCTTTCCCGGAACTTACTAAAGCAGCCTCAAAATATCACTTTGAAATAAAACAAACTTTTCAAGTTGAAAAGAATAAAATAGTTCTTTTCAAAAAAACCTAAACCCAATGACATCAGCAATAGCGTATAACATGCCAAAAACATAAAGAGCAATTATCATAAAAGAAAATACAAAATTCTTTGGCATCCTATATTCTGGCTGTCTATTCCCAAGCTTTTCACTCCTTTTTGCCATCAACACAACCAGAATGCCAGTCAGTCCTAATCCAATAGCACCAGTCGCTTCAATAATCTTTGCAAATCCAACAAACTTCCTAATCGCAAAGAATACTCCAAATGGAATGATGCAGCTCAAAAACCAGCTTAGCTTATCACCCAACCCATAATCATAATTATACATTCCCTTCAATGCAAAAGCAAGCGTGATAAAACATGTAAACATAGCAAAAACAGCAAAGATGTTTCCAAGCAGTAACATTGCTTCACCTAAAACATTTCCCAATCCAATCGTTGCAACCTCTGTCGTAGCTTTTCCAGTAATTCCAACAACAAGCATGGCAAAAACGGCATATATCACCATAGAAATAATCATTCCAAGAATAATACTCTTCTTCAACAAATTTTCTTTTTTCAAAAGCTCTTCTCTCATTTCTGGTACTGCAGCAGTCGCACCGTAAGCAAAAAGAACAACACCATAAGGGATAAATATCCTCTTTAAACTAAATTCCCCTAGATTACCAAAATCAATATGTTTAAACCCAAAAAAGAAAATCACACCAACAATCGCTAGCATCAACGGAACAAAAATCAATTCACTCTTTGCAATAGTTTTCAACCCAAAATAAACTATCAAACTTGCAGCAGCAAAAAATATCAACGAATAAAGCAATTGACTTCCAAAGCCGAATATCGCAAACAATACTTCTCCTTCCCCAACAAGATATGCAACAAGCGCACCATAAATTCCAAAAACCATTGAGAAAGCCATCAATCTCCTTCCCCATTTTCCAAGATATCTTGCAGCATACCCAGTAAGCTGATGAATCCCTCTCGTTCTTAAACAAACTTCGCCAACATACAAGTTCATCAACATTACCAAAAGCCCAATCAAAACAATATCAATCAAAGCTGTTAGAAACCCAGCTTTAGCACTAACATAAGGAATAGCAAATATGCCTGCTCCGATTATTGTACCTATCAATGTAGCAGTAGCTTCAGCAAGCGCTTTCATCTTGCTCATCTAATTATTCTTAAAAATTTGAATAGAATTAAAAACGTTTCTTAACACTTCTAAGGCATAAAAAGAAAAAAGAAAATCAAAAAATCAAGCAAGCTTATCTTCTCTTCTTCTTTTTAGTTTTCTTCTTAGTGGTCTTCTTCTTTTTGCCGCCTTTCTTGGCTTTTTTCTTAGTACTCTTTTTCTTAGCACCTTTTTTCTTCTTTGCAGGCATTTTTTGTTTCACCTCTTTTTGTTTTTAAATCAAAAAATAAAACTGCTATAAAAACTTTTTTCTTTAGAAAAATTACTGGAACATAAAACAGTAAAATTTAATAAGTCTAAAAGGATCTCTTAATCATGCCAAAACAAAAATACCTGATTATCTATTCATTGTCAAAGCAAAAACCAAAACAAAAATCAAAGTTTAATAGGGAACTGTTTGGCTATAAAGACAGTTCAAATTTCGGAAAGTACAGCTACCAGAGAAAAGGACTTCTCCTGAAAACAGAATTCTTAAAACCTTTTCCAACAACAATCATTCTCAGAAAAACAGCAATAAAGAAAATACCAAAATTAAGAATGCTCTTTAGAAAATACAAAGTAAAATATCGCATATATAAAATAACTGGGGGCGCTGGGATTTGAACCCAGATCTGCCGGTCTGGAGCCGGCTGTAATAGCCTGGTTATACTACGCCCCCATGGGCCTGGAGGGATTCGAACCCCCGATCTGCGGCTTAGAAGGCCGCCGCCTTATCCAGACTAGGCTACAGGCCCATCAGAAGAAAAAACCTAAACTGAGTATTTAACTTTTTCTCTCGGCATCAAATTAAATCTTCTGTTTATCTCAGCAATAAGCCATCTTCCTTCAACATCAACACTCGCAAACGAATATTCCGGCCAAGGATGTAGCACAACAATTCCCTTCCTGGAATAAAATACTCTCGTAGCAGAATCAGGAACCCCTCGCTTAAATTCGTACGCAAATTCTTCAAAACCTTTTGTGCCGAATCCAAGAAAATAATTATAAAATCTTTTACCAAAATCAGATTTCAGATTTAAATCAGCGGCAAAATAATCATCTTCAGATATTCTCGCAGCAACGCCAACCTCTTTATCTGGCTTTTTCCGCCTAAACATCTCCTGATTAAAAATAGAATATCCTTTTCTATCGAGCTCGCTGAATCCGTTTTGCACAACTTCTTCATCAAAATCTCTAGAACACGTGTATATATCAACCCTGAACAAACCATCAACCCTTCTGCAATAAACATGCGATTCAGAAACTATAACAACTATACCATTTCCTACCTCAAATCTTTTAACTGCATTCAATCCAAAATCCCTTACAATTTCATTAACTAAAGAATCCAGTCCTTTCTCTTTTCCACAAAAAAACCTCACATGCAATCCAAAATCCTCTCTGCTTCCTCTGTATATCATGCCCCAAGGTTATTAAAAATTCAAATTTAAAACTTCCGCTTCCAAACATTTTTATTTATGCATTCCAATACGATTCAAATGCTAAACATTAATGGAAGCTATGGCGAAGGCGGTGGCCAGATCGTAAGAACAGCATTAGCACTATCAACCTTAACTGGAATACCATTCAGCATAACGAATATAAGAGAAGCACGCCCCCAGCCAGGATTAAAAGCACAGCATCTGCACTGCATAAAAGCATTAGAGCAACTTTGCAATGCAAGAGCAGAAAATGCATCTCTTAGCTCAACCAAGCTAACATTTCATCCAGGAAAAATACAAAGCAAAACAATATCTATAGACATAGGTACAGCAGGCTCTATTTCATTACTGTTACAATCAGTGCTTTTGCCTTCAATGTTCGCTCCAGGAAAGGTTAGACTTCGCATAAAAGGTGGCACAGCAGGAAAATGGGCAATGCCTTTTGAATACTTCATGCACGTTCTCGTTCCAACAATATCCCTCTATGCAGAAATAGAGCCGAAATTAATACGCCGTGGCTATTACCCAAAAGGAAACGGTTTTGTTGACATAAAAATAAATCCTCTCTATTCAATATCAGAATTCGATTCATTTGAACAGTTTCTAAAACATATGCAGCAAAACGCTCCAAAAATAAACCTGACAGAGCAAGGAAAACTCATAGCAATAAGAGGCATCTCACATGCTTCATCAGACCTGCAAAAAAACAACGTAGCAGAGCGCCAGGCAAAATCTGCAAAACAAACCTTAGCATCGCTCGACTGCCCAATAAAAATAGACGTTGAATACAGCAACACTCTTTCAACAGGCTCTGGAATAACCATCTGGGCAATATTCGAGCACAACGAAAAAAACTATTTCCTTGGCTCAGATGCTTTAGGTGAGCGCAGCAAAAGAGCAGAAATCGTCGGCAAAGAAGCAGCAGAAAAACTTCTTTTTGAAATAAATTCCAAAGCGTGCGCAGACCAACATCTTGCAGACAATCTCGTTCCATTCCTCATCTTCGGCGGTAGCGTAAAAACATCAGTCATAACAGAACACTGCAGAACAAACGTCTGGGTTTGCAACCAATTCATCCCAAACGCGCTAAAAATAGAAGAGAAAAACAAAACAATAACATTTATAAAAACACAGAAATAAAACAATTCTACGCCGGGGTCGCATAGCCTGGCCATTGCGGAGGATTGCTAATCCTCTGCCCTTCGGGGCACGTGGGTTCGAATTTCACCCGCGAGGATTAGCGCTTCCATGACGGGTGAATGGAAGTCCCACCCCCGGCGTTTCTAAAATGAAATACAGCATAATGACTATTGCCATTATTCTGCTTCTGCTTACATCACCGATTTCTGTAACATCAACAAACCAAACAAAAACTGATTGGCTTTCTTACCAGCAATACAAACTCAAAACAACAATTCAAACAGATATAAACATCACTAAAACCGCAAAAACAAGATTAGAAATGATTGAAGCAAGAACCTCTCTGTTTCCACAACAAACAGCTTCGCAGTCGATTCTTTCAATCACAACACAGCCACCTGTTGCAGAAAAAAATCATGAACTCGTGTTCAAGTGGTATAATCCAAAAGAAAAGACCCTCTCTTACAAAATTAATGCCACTGTCAAAACAACTCCTGCAACATCACAGATCAAAACAAAAATCGCTTTTCCCCCGAACATCGATAGAGAAAAATTCAGCCTCTATCTAGAGCCAACAGAACTAATCGACAGCAATAACCCATTAATAAAAGAAAAAGCCATTGAGCTTGCATCTGACAAAAACGACCTATTCGATGTCGTATTCACTCTCGCAAATTGGGTTTATCAGCATGTAAACTATAATGAACTCCTTGGAAAAGAAGTCAAAAAAGCTTCCTGGGTCTTGACATACAAACAAGGAACATGCGATGAATTCACAGCACTTTTCGTAGCTTTATGCCGCGCATTAGACATTCCTGCAAAATACATATCAGGCATTGCATATTCAAACATCATCTCATCATTTGAAATGCATGCATGGGCTTCTGTTTATTTTCCTAACTATGGATGGATTCCATTTGATCCAACATATGGTCAATTCGGCTACGTCGATGCAAGCCACATAGTTTTAAAAGAATCCTATGATGCTGAAACAAAAGCAGTTAAGCTCGTATGGCGCGGCTCAGATATAGAAATCACAGCTTCGCAGCCAAGCGCAAATGCTTATCTTCTTGACACCTCAGGAAAAAGAACATCGCCTATTGAAATCACGCCATCAATTCTATTCAAAAGAACTGGATTCGGCTCATACAACCTCGTAAAAGCAACCATAACAAACGAAAACAACTTTTACGTCAGTGAAGAAATTTCACTTGCAAAGCCAAATGAAATAGAACTCCTTGATGCACAAATAAAACACATTCTTCTAAAACCAAACGAAGAAAAACAGATCTTTTGGCGCATAAAGGTAAAGCCAGACCTTGAAAGAAATGCAATATACACATTTCCTATCATCATTAAATCAAATCTTTTATCAAAGCAATTAGAATTCAAATCAGCATACAAAGAGACAATCTATTCTCTTTCTACTATAAATCAGCATGTTCCAGAACAATTGCTTCCAAAAGAAGGCGGCGCAACCATTCAATGCATAGCAGAAAAACAAACCCTTGCTGTAGGCGAATCATCCCTTATCAGCTGCACATTAAAAAATAACAACCAATTTCCAATCGAACAACTGCAGCTCTGCTTTGACAAAGACTGCAAAACAGTTTCAATACAATCAGGAGAAGAAAAAGTATTTCCATTCATATTTAGCTCAGAAACAGCAGGAGAAACAGACCTTACTATAACAGCATCAAGTGAATTCTTCTCAAAAAAGATAATTCTCACTTTCACCATTCTCGATGAACCAAAAATAGAGATAACAGATCTTTCTTATCCAGAAAAAGTCGAATACAACACCAAATTTACAATATCGTTCACAATAAAAAAACTATCCTACAGGAATCCATCAAACGTGAAAATCATCTTAAAGCAGAATAAATACAAGAAGGAATGGTACCTGCGAAAGCTTGAAACAGACAAGCAGATGAGAATCTCATTAAGTGGTTCTGACCTTGATCCAGGAACAAACCAGATATCATTAACCATTCTTTACAACGGAAAACAAGCAGGAGCGCAATTCACAATCTCGCTTGAAAAAGTAACATTCTTCCAAAGAGCAATCCTTTTCCTAAAAAAACTCACAAAAGCACTTTCTTCTATTTTCAGATAGCAAGTAAAACTTATAAATCTCAAAACGCTTACCAAACACATGCAATATCCAATGCACCGCTTTAAAGAAGAACAAATAAAACTCGCAAGACGCGTCATAAAGCGAGATGACTTTGATAAATCAGCAGTGAAGCTTGTTGCAGGCGTCGATACAGCATACATTAACAATAAAGTAATTGCAGCAATCGTTGTCTGCGACATTAATACGCTTCAGCCAGTTGAAAGAAAATACGCAATCAAAGAAGCGCCAATACCATACATCCCTGGTTTCTTGGCCTATCGAGATAGCCCAGCAATAGTCGAAGCATTCCATCTCCTTGAAAAAAAGCCAGATATTCTCCTTGTCGATGCTCACGGCATATCCCATCCAAGATTTCTTGGAATGGCATCACATCTTGGATTACTTCTCGACATTCCAACAATAGGCGTTGCAAAGAAAAAAGTCTGCGGGCAAATTCAAGACGATAAGCTTATCTATAAAGATAAAATCGTTGCCCAGCTCGTGCAAACAAGAGAATATGCAAAGCCGTTGTTCATTTCAATAGGTCACAGAATAAGCCTCAAAACAGCAGTTGAATTCGTTAAGCGTCTCGTCAAACCGCCACATAAGTTGCCAGAACCATTACATTTAGCACATAGATACGCAAATAAAATCAGGGAAAGGGAACTGGAAAAACAAAAGAAAAATAAAAAATAATATGCCAATCGAAGTTGTTGATCCAGCACGATATCCTGAAACTGCAGATCTCTCTGTTCTGAAAAATTATTTCGCTATTCTCCAAGAAAAGCAAAAACCGCTATTCAAGCAGAATAAATCAAAACTTAGAAAAGCAGCTGACACTCTAATGGCAGGACTTAAAAAATGCACTTTATGTGCATGGCAATGCAAAGTCAACAGGCTTTCAGCACAGAAAGGTGTATGTCAACTTACAGACAAGATGATTATTGCATCATATTTCGAACACCTCGGTGAAGAAGAATTCTTTGTTCCGTCATTTACAATATTCTTCTGGTCGTGCAACTTCAAATGCCAGTATTGTCAGAACTGGACAATTTCACAGCGTATTGAAGCAGGAAAAGAAATGACTCCAGTAGAACTTGCAAGAATAACAGATACTTACTCTTCATGCAGAAATATAAACCTTGTTGGTGGAGAACCAACACCGCAGCTACCGTTCATAACAAGATTTCTTTCACTTGTCAAAATAAATCTTCCTGTTATCTGGAATAGCAATTTCTATTTCTCGCCATCAACTCTCAAAACATTGCGTTTATTTGTTGATGTTTATCTTCCTGACATAAAATACGGAAACGATCGCTGTGCAGAAAAACTGAGCAAAGTAAAGAACTACTGCTCTGTTGTATACGACAACATCATAAATGCAGCTAAAACCGAACATAGCGATATGGTAATAAGACATCTCGTTCTTCCTGGTCACATCGATTGCTGCACAAAACCAATACTGAGATTCATAGCCGACAATCTTGGCAGAAAAGTGATTGTTAATATAATGGATCAATATTATCCTCA
>QMQQ01000007.1 GCA_003648985.1 Candidatus Woesearchaeota archaeon
AAGGGTATTGTAAAAATTAAAATTGTTAAGCGACGCTTCGCTTCACCAACACCCATCGGGCTAAAAATAATTAAATCAAAAAAACTCAAACCTGAAGAATTAATCGAAACATTAACTCCAGAGATACTCATAAAAGGAACATGGAAATCCAATAGATTCAGAGCATACGACGTTGAGATAAACGTTCCTCCTGTTTATCTTGGAAAAAAACAACCATACAAACGTTTTCTAGACAAAGTCAGAGAAAAACTGGTTGCAATGGGTTTTACTGAAATGACAGGCCCAATTGTTGAAACAGATTTCTGGGATATGGATGCCTTGTTCATGCCACAGTTCCATTCTGCCCGAGACATTCATCAAGCCTACTACATAAAAGAACCAACCCGTGGAAAAATTGATAAAAAATATCTAGAACGAGTTAAGTTAGCGCATGAAAAAGGAGTTCTCGGAAGCAAGGGCTGGCAATACAAATTCGATACAGAAAGAACAAAAAGATTGCTCTTAAGAACTCAGGGCACAGCATGTTCAGCAAGAATGCTCGCATCACCCCAATTAAAGATTCCAGGAAAATATTTCGGCATTACTCGTTGCTTTAGGTATGATGTTATTGATGCAACACACAGCTGTGACTTTTGTCAAACAGAAGGCATCGTGGTTGATGAAAAAGTAAATCTTAGACACCTATTTGGCTTGCTCAAACAATTCGCAATTACATTTGCAGAAACAGATAAAATCAAACTCGTTCCGGGATATTTTCCATTTACAGAACCGAGTGTAGAGATATTTGCTAAGCATCCAAAGCTTGGCTGGCTTGAACTTGGCGGAGCTGGCATATTCAGACCTGAAGTTGTATATTCTCTCTTGGGAAAATACGTTCCTGTACTGGCCTGGGGTCTTGGCATAGACAGAATTGCAATGTTCAAACTAAACATAAAAGACATAAGAGACTTATTTACGCATGACCTTCAAATGCTAAGAGAAAAACCTTTACCATAAAAATGCCATCAATAACATTCTCAATTCAAGACCTGGAAAAATTGATAGGTAAAAAGCTGCCAAAAGAAAAAGAAAAGCTAGCTGATTTACTAAGTTACTGCAAAGCAGAAATAGAATCCATTTCAGATGACCAGATAACGATATCCCTTGCAGATACAAATCTTCCATACCTATGGAGTGTGGAAGGCATAGCAAGATTACTGAAAGGTGTTCTCTCTGTAGAAACAGGACTTCCTTCTTTTAGAATAGAAAAAAGCAACTACAAAATAATTGTCGATAAAAGTATTACAAAGATAAGGCCTTTCATTGCAGGATTTATTGCAAAAGGAAAACCAATTGGAGAATATCTTCTCCTTCAGCTGATTCAGCTACAGGAAAAGTTCTGCGAGTCTTATGGAAGAAAAAGATCAAAGGTATCAATAGGAATATATCCAAGTGAAAAAATCCAATTCCCTGTACATTACAAAGCAGTGCAACCAACAGCAATCAGTTTCATCCCTCTTGATTTCACTGAAAAGCTAAATCTTAAACAAATCCTAAAAAGACATCCAAAAGGCAAACAATACAGCTGGATAATAGAACAATTCAATCGTTATCCAATCCTAATTGATGAAAAAAACCAAGTCCTATCGTTTCCTCCAATTATAAACAGCCAAGAAACAGGAAAGGTCTCAGTCAAAGATAGCGAACTGTTCATCGAAGTAACAGGAACCGATGAAAAAGCTGTAAGCCTCGCATGCAATATATTCAGCCAAGCTTTATTCGACAGAGGCTTCAAAATCTATGAAATCGAAGTTTTTTATCCAGAGCATAAAATCAAATTTCCAATAGCTAAGGGCGAAACAACAAAAATAGATTATGACTACATCAACGAATTGCTTGGATTGAACCTCAGCAAAGAAGAAATACGTCATTTGTTAAAAGCAATGCGCTTTGGCGTAAAAGACGACAAAGCAATCATCCCCTTTTATAGGCAGGATATAATGCATCAGTGTGATATTGCAGAAGATGTTGCAATAGCTTACGGCTATAACAAAATAAAAACAGCCGACATGACAAGCTATTCAATCGGCAAGCCACTTAAAATCATCCCTTTTATAGATAAAGTAAGGGAACTAACAATAGGCGCTGGCTACCAAGAGATTTTCTCGCATTTATTAACAAACAAGGAACTGCTTTACGAAAAAACAAATACTCCTGACCTGGGAACAGTCGAAATAAAGGAATATATGACAAAAACATATTCTGTCGTAAGGACATGGCTCATACCAATCCTGCTCGATGTGCTTAGCAAAAACAAGCACAGAGATTATCCTCAGCGTATATTCGAAGAAGGCATTGTGACAAGACGAATAAAAGATAAAATAGAAGACAGAAGAAGCATAGCCTTAGCAACATCCCATGCAGAAGCGAACTATACTGAAATAAGACAGGTTATTGATTTCATAATGAGAAACTTGGGCGTGAACTATAAAATAGTCGAAACATCTCATCCCGCATTCATTCCAGGAAGAGTTGCATCAATTTTAGTAAAAGAAAAGCCTGTTGGTTTCCTTGGTGAAATCCATCCCTCTGTTCTGGAAAAATTCGAACTCAATATGCCTGTTGCTGCAGCTGAAATAGACCTAACAAAACTATTCGGGTGATTTAAATGAGCAGAAAACCACTTCGTGAAGAGCCCCTCGACAAACTAAGACAGTTTTTCAAGCATCTAAAACTTGCTTCATCTGATAGAGCTGTCCTCGTCGAAAAACCAGCAATAAAAAGAATGCTCGAAGCAAGGGATGTAAAAAACATTTTCGTGCTCAAAGAACCTATCTTCGAACTTGCAGAAGAAATAGCTTCAAAATTCAAAGAATGTATCGTCTTGCTTGACGTAGATAACAGAGGAGAAAAATTGTACAAAGAAGTAAAAGTCGAACTTGAACGTGCAGGCCTTCACATAGATCAGCGTTTCAGAAATTTCCTGTATCATATCGAAGCAAAAACAGTAGATGGCCTAATCTCATATGCAGAAAAATATTTATCCACAGCACTACAAAAAAGAAATATCGATCTGTGATCAATCCATTGCTGTCGATTCGACACCATTCTTTTTCAACCACCTTATATAAAGGAAGCACTATAAAATAAACATAATAGCCAAAAAAAGATTTCTCTTCGAAAAAATATTTCTGTTTAAACTAACGCCGCTTCCTTCCCCTCTCCTTTCTTAGTCTTTCTTTCTTTAGCACTTCTTCCTCATACTCTTTTGCTAAATCAATGTTGCCTTCTTTCCACTTTTTCCAGATCGGATCTGTTAATTTTTTCCATTTCTTTGAATAGTTATCCAAATGCCGGACTATCTTTTTATCTTCAACTATCGTTTCAGCACCTGAATGTGTTGGCCTTGCATTGCATTTCTTAACAGCTTTTCTCAAAACATACGGACAGTCAATTATCATACACGGCCTTAGCAGATTTTCAACATAAGGTCTTTGCTTACTTATCTCCTTGAAAAAAGGAGAAGTTATTGCTTTCCACAAGCTTTTGTTCTTAATATTGTCAACAGCAAAATGAGAAAAAACACACGGCTCAACATCACCATGGCAGTTTATATGCAAATAACCAGTATTAAAATCTTTAGCCAATGCTCCAGCCATACATCCACCAACATAAGGACCATCGTTCCAAAAATCTCCTATGAATATCGGCCTATTAGCCCTAACCCAATGAACAAACTTAAGCAGCCTTAGTCTTTGCTCTGGTGTTGCCATCATATCAACGTTCGGCCTTAATCCTATCGGAATATATTGAAAATACCATCCAAATAAGCATCCTTTGTTGATATAAAAATCTATAAACTTCTTACTTGAAAGGATTTCACTGTTATACTTTGTCGGTGTTGCACTAAATCCAAACAGAACACCCGCATTTCTAAGATTGTCCATCGCCTTCATAACCTTCTTGTAAACACCTTTTCCTCTCCTTAAATCAGTTTCTCGCTCAAAACCTTCAACACTGATCGCAGCAGCAACATTCCCTAGCTTAGCAAGCTTTTCAGCATTTCTTTCATTCAATAAAGTTCCATTTGTATAAGTCTGAAAATAGCAATCATTATGCTTTTTAAACATCTTGAACAAACCCTCCCATACATACGGCTCGCCACCGCTTATAGTGTAAAAATAAACTCCAAGCCTCTTTGCTTCCCTTATAATTCTATCAACTGTTTCAAAATCAAGGTCTTCTTCTCGTGTGTATTCCCCAGCATAGCATCCTTTACAACGCAGATTACACCTCATCGTCGGGCTGATAACAAGCAAAAAAGGTGGCTTAAAACCGTGTTGCTTGATGAATTTCCATCTCCTTTTGGCTCCGATAAACAAAGCGTTAACAAAAAGATTTTCAGCAAGCTTATTCCTGCTCCTTTTATTCAATTGCGTAAGAATTTTCTTAACCAAACCAACAGAAGGATGCTGACTCTCCCATTTATCCCTAACATACCTCACCGTTTTTTTGAATTTCTCAGGAACCAACTGCTCAGCCACATGCGTTAATCTTATTATCGTTCTGTCAGAAAGTCTCGGCGTTATCCAAAAAACACCCTTAATAAATTGTTTTAGGAAAAAATCTTTTATCACCTTTACCACCTCCTAAAAGGATTAAATCGTCTTAGAGTTCTTTTAGCAAGAACAACATTTGACAGCAAGCTTAAAGCACCACCAGCAATCTCATACTCCCTAACAAGATTAGAGAACCTTTTTCTTTTAGCCCCATCTTTCTCAGCTTCTGCACATTTCTTCAAAATATTTATTAAAGGTTTGACTTCATTTTTAACAAAACTCTTGAACAAACCATCAAGAGCTTCGATAAAAGAAGCATTTGCAGTGTACAGGTTTTTTCTCTTCCTTTTTCCAACAATAGAAACAAGCCCAAGCCTTACCATCATAGAAAGAGCTGGACTAACTAAGCTTACAGAATGATTCAACTGCTTTGCTATCTCTTCCTGCGTTAGAGCATTCCTCTCAAAAAGCAACAAACCCCAAATCTTTCCTGCACTCTCACCGATTCCCCAAAGCTTTCCAATCCTTCCAGTTCTTTCTATAAACTCCTTCCTCAATTTATTCATTTCAGTTTTTTCTGAAATTTGAGAATTATTTATAAAGGTTTCGTGTCTACAGAATATTAATGCTGAACAAACGGAAAATAAAGGAAATAATCAAAGAAGCAGAAAAAATCTATAAAAAGCATTTCAAACCATTAACCTGGTTCGAAAGAGCAATATTCTTTTCCTGGTATTGCAGCATTGCAGATTGTAAATTCTGCTACATGTCAACAAAAAAAGGAAAAGTTAGCAAACTCGCAAGACGCAGAATAGAAAGTATGTTAGCGGAACTTCTCATATGCAAACTTCAGCAATGGCAACTCGGATTCATTTCAGGCGGCCATAATGTTTTTAGACTGTTTGAGTTCAAAAAAATACTTCAAGCCCTATCATCAATTGCTCAGGAACGTCTCTGGATAAACATAGGAGCTCTAACCAAAAAAGAATTGGAAGAGTTCAGGCCGTACTTAAAAGGCGTTGTTGCTTCGATCGAAACATTAAACAAAAAGATTCATCGTTTCGTTTGCCCAAGCAAACCGATTACACCATTTAAACAAATGCTAAAATCTGCAGCAGAACTCGGCATCAAACGTGCAATGACAATTATCATCGGTCTGGGAGAAACAGAAGATGATTTTGCTTTATTAAAGGATTTTATCCACGAACACGATATTACAAAAATACATATTTACGCTTTAAACCCGCAAAAAGGGACAATATTCGAAAACAAGCCGTCACCAAATCCGTTATATCACGCGTGGTGGATAGCGAAAACAAGAATTGCTTTTCCAAAAATTGATATTCAGGCGGGAATCTGGCTCGATAAAGTAACGAATGTTGCATTGCTGCTTAAAGCAGGAGCAAATTCATTAAGCAAATTTCCAGCAATAAGATACTTCAATTCTCAACAAGCAAAAGAAATTGAATACCAAGCAAAACTTGCTGGAAGAAAATTCCTTGGAAGTTTGACGAGAATTAACAAAAATAAATTAAAAGAGTATGCCTCCATTGCTGAACAACTAAGAATTATGAAGTGGTTTTCTAAATACATGTCTAGGTTGACTCGTTCTCATGCAATTCAATAAAATTCTTTAGTGCTTTTGCTTTCATGTCCAACTCAGCAAGCTTCTGCAAAAACGAAAGATCACTAAAATGCTCCTTAGCACATTCCTCGCAATAGAATTCACTCGAATCCTTGATCCTATAAGATGCTGTTCTTCCGCAAATAATGCATTTTTTCTTCATCTCCTATTCTTCCTCCACAATCCTATCAATTTCTTTTTTCGAAATAGCACAGCCTCTTACTTTCAATGCCCAGAGAGCAGCATCAAGAACCCTTCTCCTTCCATAACAAGCAACTTTCGTTACAAATTTATCCAATAAACCAAGCTCGTAAGCAACCGTTACTAGTTCAGTACTTCTAATGATATCAACATTCTTTAAATAATTCCTGAACTCTTCGACATTATCCCAATTAACATGTACCTTCTCATGTATCCTACGTTCAAAAAGAGTAGCAAGCCTTTCTGGAGCTTCAAGAAACATTCTAACTGTCCTCTCATCCACAACAGTAGCATCAGCATCCAAAACAGCATCAGCAGCAAGAACCTCAACCTCACCTTCATGAACAATGCGCAACCAATCACCACCAATCCTAAAAGAATGATTTGCAAGTTCAAGAAGCTTATCCCTCAGCTTAAAAATTTTTGCATTCTTAATCACTTCAAGCACATTATCATCAATTAACTTCGCTACTTGAAATGCTTCGAATTCATACCTCTTCATTTCAAAAGGTTTGTCTATCAACTCTCTCCTTACAGCAGGTGTGATAAAAAACTTGCCTCCAAACTTCTTCTTCAACGGTTCAAGCAACCAAAGCAAATTGTTCGTTGCTAAACTTATAATAGGTCCTGCATCAAAACCTATTGTTTTCATTTTAAACCAAAAATCTTCCTTGCTTTAGCCAATCTCTCCTCAACTGGAACAGCATCAGGAAACTTATCAATAATTTTTGTTTTTCCCACATAGCTCAGCAAATCCCACTGACTAACACCAAGTAGATGCGCTGTTGTTTCTATTGAAAGACCATGTTCATACAGTTTACTCGCTTTAACGATCTTAGCTTTACTCAGTACATCCTCTATATACCACTTAAGTTTTTTCTCAATCTTTCCGATCAAAGAGAGAATCTTCTTCATTTCTCCTCTGAACCTGCCAAAGTTCTCTTCCTTCAAATCTCGTCTGGCATACTCTAACTTATTTAAAATCAACTCTAGAGTTCTATTCAAATCCTTTATCTTCTCATGTTTGCCTCTGTGCAACAATTTCGCTAGTGCGTACATCACAACCGCTACAGTTATAGAATCCTTATCCTGATAAACAGACGCATTATGTACAGTCCTATTAGAAAGAGCATCAAGAAGAACAGCATCCATCTTTTTCAAAGATTTAACTGCTTCATCTAAAACAGCAAGAATATCCTTCCTTACTTTCTCCTCCATCATCAAGAACAAAATTTTAATAGTATAAAAACCTATCTACGAATATGTCTTTATTCGATAACATCTTAAAAGATAGCGAAACCCTATTCAAAAATGAATATGCCCTCAACTTTGAATTCATACCAAAAACATTACCATTCAGAGAAAACGAACAACACTATATCGCCTCGTGCATCAAGCCCCTCCTAAATCAAAGACAGGGAAAGAACCTGTTTATCTTCGGTCCTCCAGGCATAGGAAAAACAGCAGCAACAAGATTTGTTTTAAGAGAGCTCGAAGAAGAAACTGATAATGTAATACCTATTTACATAAACTGCTGGAAAAAGAACACATCATATAAAATCGCGTATGATATATGCGAACAGCTAAATCTAAAATTTTTGCAGAATAAAAGAACCGATGAATTGCTTCACCTAGCAAAGAAAGTTTTTACAAAGCTTCCGGCAGTTTTTGTATTCGATGAAATAGACAAGCTCGAAGACAATGATTTCCTTTACTTCATTCTCGAAGAAATCCCACGAAAAACAGTTCTGCTCATTACAAACTACAAAGAATGGATTGCGCAACTCGACAGTAGGATAAGGTCAAGACTAACAGCTGAATTCCTCGAATTCAGACAATACAAACCAAATGAAATAAAAGAAATTCTCCGACAGCGAATAGAATACGCTTTCTTTCCATCAGTTTGGCAACAAGAAGCATTCAACCTCATAGCAGAAAAAACAGCTCAGCTTAATGATATAAGAACAGGATTATTCCTGCTAAGAGAAGCTGGAAATATTGCAGAAATGCAAGCAAGCAGGAAGATCACAATAGAACATGCTAAAAAAGCTATTGAAAAAATGGACGACTTTTCAATAAAAGACAGCACCCTTCTTGAACCAGACTTAAGAGAAATACTTTCAATCGTAAAGCAAAACGACAACAAAAAAATCGGCGACCTTTATAAAATCTTCAAAGAAAAAACAAGTTCTCTCATTTCATACAAAACATTCCAAAGAAAAATAAAAAAGCTTGCAAAGGACGGCTTTATCTCAATAACAAAAACTGGCGGTGGCGACCTAGGAAACACCTCAATTATAAGATATCAAAAGATCAAAAAATTAACTGATTTCAGATAAAAAACAAGGAATAAAATAAATCTCTTCTCCATCTCTTACCGCTGTATAAAATTGTCCATTTTTATAAACAACAACAGGCCTGTTTAGCACTGCTAAAACAAGTGAGAACTTTCTTTTTTCATCAAGTTCCATCACTTTTTCACCAACCCTAACATAAAAGTTTCCATTCAAATCATTGTTTTGATAAGCTTTAAGAAGATAGACAAGGTCCTGTATAAGATCAAGCTTGTACTCCTCCATTTGTTGTTCAAGTCGTTGATCAATACATTCTCTTTCTATGATTATCATATCTTTTTAAATTAGAAACCTTGCAGTATATAAAATTTATTTTACAGTATTAAAACCACTGGTTAAAAACCACTGGACAACCACCACCACGAAAACTATAAACAAATTACATTATTTACAAAAATGTGATTTAAAATGCAAAATTTAAATTTCGACCCAAATGATATCAGCCATAAAACAATAGAAACCATCTTTCTGCAGCAAGTAAAGCTACTAACGATGCGCTCACAGACACGCAACAAGAGAAAAAGACCAACTCCCAGAATACTTGAAGAGCTTTCCATAAAATATTTATAATCCTCTTTTATAGAATTCCCTATGGAAGTCCTAACAAAAGAAGAAGTTGAACTTAGAAAGCACGAACTTGCAGAACGCATCTTAAAAGGAGCCATATTTATTCATCCGACAGACACAATCTATGGACTTGGCTGTAATGCATTGCTTTCAGAAGCAGTCAAAAAAATAAGAGAGCTTAAAAACGCACATGAACAACCATTTTCAGTGATAGCCCCGTCAAAAGCCTGGGTAGAACTTAATTGCAACATATCAGAAAAAGCAGCAAAATGGCTTGAACGCTTACCAGGACCATATACTTTAATACTTCCACTCAAAAATGAGAAGGCAGTAGCAAAAGAAGTGAATAATGGAATTGGAACACTCGGAGTTAGAATACCAAAACACTGGATCAGTGACTTTGTTAGTTTCCTAGGATTTCCAATAATCACAACATCAGTCAATAAAGTAAGTTCATCTTTTATGACATCATTAGAGAATCTCGACCATGACATTAAAGCCCATGTTGATTTTATAATCTACGATGGTGAACGTTTTGGAAGACCATCAACAATAATTCACCTTGAAGGTGAAAGAAAGCTTCTGAGAGTAATTCCGCTTCCTCCAAAGAAAATAAAGCGAAAGAAATCAAAAAAGAAAACTAAAAAGAAATAACTAAACAGTAGTTAAAACATAAAGTTTTTAAATAAACATTTATTTTCTCTAAATATGAAAATCCTCGCAGCTGGCGACATCCACGGCGACTCTCGACTAGCTGAAAGACTCGCAGAAAAAGCAGAAAAGCACAATGTTGACGTTGTTGTTCTTTGCGGTGATTTAACCTTTGCTGAACAAAGCATCGAAGGAATAATAGGTCCTTTCAAAAAAAAGGGTAAAAAAGTCATCCTTATCCCAGGAAACCATGAAACTGTTGCAACAGCCGATTTTTTAGCTCATGTTTATAATGCTATAAACCTGCACGGATACTCAATCAAGTTTAAAGATGTTGGCCTTTTTGGCTGTGGAGGAGCAAACATCGGTTTATTCCAAATTCCTGAGGATGAAATCTATGAACTATTAAAGAAAGGCTGGAAGTATATCAAAGATACAAAGAAAAAAATAATGGTAACACACGTTCACCCAGCTGGAACACTCATGGAAAAATTTTCTTCTTTCTTTCCTGGTTCAACCGGTGTTAGACAAGCGATAGAAAAATTAAAACCAGATATTCTTGTCTGTTCCCATGTCCATGAAGCCGAAGGTATAGAAGAAAAGATTGGAAAAACGACCATAATCAACGTTGGCAAAGAAGGAAAGATTATTGAAGTCTAAAAAGAATTCTTGTAAAAAAAATAGGCAGCTTACTGGGCTTCCCCCACAATGGAGTACAACCCAGTACGGAGGGCTGCTTAACTGCCGTGTTCGAAATGGGAACGGGTGATCCAGCCCCCTATGGCCGCCCAAACAACAAACTAACTGATTAATTTAAAAATTTTTTGACTGCAATCAATCACCCTTTAACAACACCAAGCGGTTTAACCTTTATTACCTTTTTAGCTAATCCAGAGTTGTGAATAACATCCACAACCTTTGTTACATCTTTATAAGCGCCTGGTGCTTCCTCAGCTAAACCAGGCATACTATGTGCCCTTACATAAATGCCATATTTCTCCCAAAGCAATTTAACAAGTTCTGTTCCCCTCCAAGTTCTCTTAGCCTGATGTCTTGACATAGTTCTTCCAGCACCGTGACAGACACTTCCAAAACTGATTTTTTCACCTTCCTTTGTTCCAACCAAGACATAGCTGCACGTTCCCATTGTACCGCCGATTAAAACAGGCTGTCCAATTTCTCTATAAGCCTTTGGCAACTCTTCCCTGCCAGGACCAAAGCTTCTCGTACTGCCTTTCCTATGAACATAAAGCCGTTTCTTATTTCCATCTACATCATGCCACTCGACCTTTACAGTATTATGTCCAATGTTATAAAACATCTTCAATTCAGCATCAGGAAAAACCTTTTTGAAAGCTTCCCTAGACAAATGAGCTATAACCTGTCTGTTTGCAAAAGCATAATTCACTGCACAATTTACAGCACCAAAATATCTCTGTCCTTCTGGACTATTGATCGGCGCACAAACAAGTTCTCTTTCCCTTATTTTTATTCCGTACTTTCTTGATGCTGCAGCAAGTATTTTAAGATAGTCAGTTCCAATCTGGTGTCCTAAAGCTCTGCTCCCGCAATGCAACGTTACTAAAATTTGATTCCGCTCAAATCCAAATGCCTTTGCTGTTTTTTCATCATATATTTCATCAACATACTGCACTTCAAGATAATGATTTCCGCTGCCTAATGTCCCGACTTGTCCGCGCTCTCGTTTCAATGCAGTTTCACTAACATTTTCGGGAACAGCACCATCTACTCTTCCGTTTTCTTCTATATAATCCAAATCTTCCTCATAGCCATAGCCTTTTTCAACAACCCACTTAGCTCCTTCTTTCATAACCTCAAACTGCTCTTCTCTGCTTAATCTTATCTCTCCTCTTCTGCCTAAGCCTGCTGGAACCCTCGCAAATAATTCATCAACTAATTCCTTTATTTTCGGCTTAACTTCATCAAGCGTAAGATTTGTTTTCAATGTAGCGATTCCACAATTTATGTCGAAGCCAACGCCGCCAACAGAAATAACTCCATTCTCTTCTGGATCAAAAGCAGCAACTCCGCCTATGCAATTAGAAACAACAAATCCGTTTGCAATAAAATTATGGTCTTCATCATCCACAGTTAAATCATAAACAAATTCTTCGTCGTAATCAACTTCCTTAATCTCTTTGATTTTAGCCCAAACCAATCCTGATTTGCCAAGCCCTTTAGTCCTTTCTCTAACAAAATCTTCAAAGGTAGGAAATGTTTTCGGCACAAGCGGAGAAATGTCCTTCTTTCCTTTTGATATCTTCCAGCACATATCCATCAGAAATCTCTCAGAAATAGGATTGGCTGTAGCCAAAGCTTTTGCTATACTTCTATAACTTTCTCCTTTCCTCAAAAGTTCTTCCACCACTGGAATAACCTTCTCTTTCTCTTCCAATATTTCATGCTTGAATCTAAGATATGCCAACGCAATATCAGCCAACCATTTTCTCTCGCTATTGTACAAATAGCTTACTTTCTCATATAAACGAATCAAATTCTCAGTAGAAGGAGAAATAACTAAATCAATATGAACAGAAACAGTTCCATCTTTGGCTTTATGTTCCCTATGTTTTTTAATGTAAAGAACCTTAATTCCAAACTCATTCAACAGGTTTTTAATGTCATTCAAATACTCATAGGCATTCCTCTCGAGCTTCTTTTCTTTACCAACAGTTAAAACAGGAGCAGAGAAATTCGCCTTTTTATCTTTTCTTGGATATGGCTTTCTTAATTCACAACCGAATAACGCAGAAATAAACAATCGCTTTTGCCAAGGCTCAGCCTTATAGAGCCATGCAGGAACCCTCATCCTTTGTTTAGATTTATTTCCAAGCGGAACTCCTAAGCAATACATCAGAACCAAAAGTGAGGAAGCATTTACCACAAACTCTTTACCATTCCTGTGCAAAGGAGATGGCGTATAACCTAATTTCTTTATATCTTCTCTAATAATTTCCAAATCTTCTTTTTTTCCAGAAAAACTCAATATTCCATCTCTTCGCTTTCCAATAAAATTCATGCTTCCATCTCCAAACAAAAACCCCACCAGTTTTATCAATATTGAAATTTTAGGATGATTGTATCCCAATGGAAGCAATTCCCTTTGTTTCAGTTTAGTAATTATGAGTCGGGCTCTGAAACTCTTCCTATCTATTCCAAGAGATTCTAATTTTTCAAGAACTAATTTTTCATTAACAATTACTCGATTGCTTGGTTTTGAACAACAAACTCCTCTGAAAAGATAGGTAGCAATTAAATCTCCTTTTTTTAATTTACCAGCCTTCAGCATCCCATGCTGCGTATAGAAAGGGTGATCCTCGCTTGCTATAATCTCATTTCCTAAATCTGTTTTTATTTTCAATATTCTATTGTATGGTTTAACTTTAAAGAATTTTTTAATACTTGCAGAACAGAGCTTTTTCCTTTTCTTACCTTTAAACACAAGCACTCTGCTCTGAACATTTTCCAAATCCTTAATTTTAATCGTAAAGCCCTCATCCATAAGCACTTCTGAATCTGGATGTAGGCAGAAACCATAGCCCCAGTGAGCATCAGGCATAGCAATCGAAGCTTTCTGAATGCCCGGCAAACATGCAACATTGCTCAGCTGTTCATAAACCTTTTCATCCATTTCTTTTATTAATTCCAAATCTGCAAATATCCACCCAGGAACAAGCATTTCACCTTGCTTTTCAATCTCCCAAAGAAATTCATTCCGCCTTTTTAGTTTGGAGATATCCATCTTTAGAATAAGAACAAACAACAATTATTTAAGGATTTTCATAAAGAAAAAAAGAAGAATTCAAATAAATAAGTTAGCGTCTCTCAGCAAGCATCACAACCGTCTTCAAAGCAACTATGATTGCTGCTGGTGTAATAAATGTAACTACATTCATCCACATTGCAGCTAAAGTTGCATGTAATGCTGAAAGAACAAATGCAGCAGCATTGCTAGCAAATAAAAGCACTAATGCAGCAACTAAAAATTCCATTGTTTCTTTTGCAGTTATGTTCAGAAATCCAACAATTATACCAAGAATAATCAGAATCGTTGCTGCCTCAACACCCCTTATCTGCGGAATTAAGCCAACGATTATTGCAATCACTATACCAATTATAAATGCGTAATGTCCAAATCTTTTCATATCGGAGATTTTCTTCTTTTTAGCAGGCATTTATTTCACCTCTTTTCTTTTCAAAGAAAAAAAGAAAGAAGATATAAAAACTTTATGCTAAGCTTGGCTTATGCCCGTGCAAACTCATAAAACGCTTTTACTGCAACAATCAAAGCAGCTGGAGCTACTACAACAAGCAAATTTGTAACTATTCCTTCTAATACACTGCCCAAATGGGGAATCAATATATTTATGTTAACTAATCCAGCCGTATTCGCAATCAACAAAGCCATTGCTGCTATCAGAAAAGGTGTGCTCTCCTTCTTTGTTATGTTTGAAAATCCAACGATCAAACCCAGCACAACAAGCAATAATGTCAACCAGTTTAATGCTGTTGTTCCTAAAACAACTCCAACGCCACTAAGAACTCCAAGAACTACTGCAACAACAATTCCTATTATAAAACACCATCTCCCAACTTCATTAGCCATTTTATCACCTCTTTCGACTGAAAAGAAACCCTAATTTAAAAAGCTTCATTACCACCTAACCCGAATTAACCACCATTAAGATTAGTAATCATCTAAAAGTAGTAAAAATAGAAAGGTTTATATACTTAAAAGCTCAAAATAAAGAAAGAATGATTTACAGCAAAGAACATATGGAAAAAGCAAAAAGATTCCCTCTTTATGATCTTTTACTAGCTTACGAAATATACAAACGTACAGCCAGAGCATTGAACAAAGACGAAAACTCAAAACTTCCAAGTCCAATAACAGTATTGGAAGCATATCAGAGAAAAGATACAAAAGAGCTTAGCGAAATACTCCAAGAAGTCAGAAAAATCAAAAGAGAAGACGAAATCCAAAAAGTAGCTCTAGAAGCATTCTGCGAACTCGCTTCCTATATCGGTACTTCTCCAAGGAACTTAAAAGAAATCAAAGAAAAGGCAATAGATTACTTAGCTCTCAGAATAGAAAACGAATGTAAAGAAAGGAAATGCATAGAAGGGCTAAAGGAAATACTGAAACTGCTTAAAGAATCCGAAGAAGAAGAAAGCATCACAAATTTACTCGACATGTGGGGTGTTCAATATAACATAATTGGCAAAAGAAGACTATCAAAGAGGCAAATAAAGAAAAGATTTTTCGGATTGTTGAAAAAAGAAAAAGAAGAAATCAAAAATTATGTAAAATTTGTCGTAGAAAACCATTTCAATATCATAAACTCAGATAGGATAAAATCCAAAGAAGCCAGAACGGCCTTAGAAATCCTAATTTCCCTTGGAATGTTGGCCCGCATAGAAAGAACAAACGAGTATGCAGTCGCCAAAGCTGAAAAATGCAAAATTAAAGAAAAAGAACTTTGCATGCAAAATCCACTACATGGAGAGATGAAAATATGGAACGAAAACCCAAATCTTCTCGAAAAAACAATAAACCATTTATATGCAAAACTGGTTATGCCAGATTATCGTGAGCATCAACAACCTTAAGCTTATTCCTTACCCATTCCCATTCTTTTCCTGCTCTTGCTTCAAAAAGAGCAGTTAAATAATCTTTCTCACTCTCTTCAACTTTAGCAAACCTATGCGCAAGAATTAATCCATAAGGATAACCTAAAAAACTTGCATCGCTGCTAAAATTCATCAACTCTTCAGCAACCTCCTTAGCATGCTCTTTTTCAACATCAAGCTGGAAAATATATCTGCTCTTTTTATTCAGTTTCACAAAAAAAACATCATTGCCGCTATAAATCCAACAACCATCTCGCTTCATCAATTCTGGAATAAGCTTTCCTTTTTCAGCATCGCTTGTTGTTTTGCTCAGGCCGCATACGATCTTTCCAAGGTTTTTAGCATCATCAACCAATGCATTCAAATATGCCTGTTCATATCTATTCTTGCTTCTTAAAGAACCATCTAAAACAATTAAGTCAACACGATTCAATAATCTTCTCGCAAGCTCAATCTCAGCTATCTTTCTTGCAGTTAAAGCCGCGCAACTTACATCCTGAAAATCCTCAGCGCAGAAACTCAATCTATCATGCATACCCAAACCAAAAAACCTAATATCGATACACGAATTCTTCACATCAGCTAGTACAAAACCTTCTTTCCTATCAATCATCCTCTTTCCGCCAAAAGCCACGCCGCAAAGCCTAACGAAATGCACTGCAAAATCACTGCTTCTGCACAATTCAGCGTTTCCACCATCAATAAAAAGAATGTTACCAACCGATTCTTTCCTCTCCAGTTCCATAAATAACTCAGTATTATATCTAATCATCCCAGTTCCAACTCTTCGCTTCAAAAACAACAAAACCTTTTTCAATAGATGCCTCATCAAAAGAAAAAATTTAACGATTAACTAAAAATTTTTTGAAAATGGAATTAATAATCTGCGAAAAGCCAAAAGCAGCACTTCAAATAGCGTTAGCTTTATCTGATGGAAAAACAACAAAAAGAAATTACAAAGGAATTCCATTCTATGAAATAAAACACAAGGGAGATTCAATTACAGTCGGCGCAGCAGCAGGTCACCTTTTCACACTTGCTGAAAAAGAAAAAAACAAATGGACCTATCCGATATTTGACATCGAATGGAAACCAATACCAGAAGTTAATAAAAAAGCAAAATACGCAAAAAATTTCATTGATGCTCTTAGCTTTCTTGCAAAAAAAGCAACATCTTTTACAATAGCTTGCGACTACGACATAGAAGGTGAAGTTATCGGGTGGAACATCCTTAGATTTATTTGTAAAACAGAAAAAGCATCACGAATGAAATTCTCAACTTTAACAAAACCAGATTTGCTCAAAGCGTATGAAAACAAACTTCCAACAATCGATTGGGGCCAGGCCCATGCAGGAGAAGCAAGACATTATCTCGATTATTATTATGGAATCAATCTAAGCAGGGCGCTAACGAATGCAATAAAATCAGCCGGTTCATTCAAGATAATGTCAACAGGCCGCGTTCAGGGACCAGCTCTAAAGCTAATCGTCGATAGAGAAAAGCTAATCAAAGCATTTGTTCCACAACCTTTCTGGCAGATTCAACTTACTGCAACAGAGCAAAATAAAAAGATCATTGCTTTGCATGAAAAAGGAAGCATCTTCGACCAAAACGAAGCAAAAAGATTATTCGAGAAAGTAAAGGATGCAAAAGAAGCCACAATCTCAGATATAAAGAAAAAAACATCAAAGCAGCTTCCACCAACACCATTTGACCTGACAACATTGCAAACAGAAGCATATCGTTGCTTTGGCATTTCACCTACACAAACGCTCAGTATAGCGCAGCAACTTTATCTTGCTGGCTTAATCTCATATCCAAGAACAAGCAGCCAACAACTTCCAGCAAAAATAGGATTTAAGCGCCTTCTCAATGCATTAGCAAAAAACCCAAACTACACCAATTTAGCAAATCAGCTTCTTTCCAAAAAAACACTCTCTCCACGAAATGGAAAGAAAAAAGACCCAGCGCATCCTGCAATATACCCTACAGGAATCCAGCCAAAAAGCCTCGCAAAAAACCAGCAACGCATCTATGACTTAATTGTTAAAAGAACATTGGCAACATTTTCCGAGTCAGCAGAAAGACAAACCATAACCATAAAAATATCATGCAAAGGCGAAAATTTCATAGCAAAAGGAACAAGAACAACAAAACCAGGATGGCATCTGTTTTATAAACCATACGTCGACTTAAAAGAAGAAGAACTACCAGAACTAATTGAAAAACAAATTATTTCAGTCAAAAAAATCGAGCTTCTAAAGAAAACAACACTACCACCAAAAAGATATACTCAAGCAAGCATAATCAAAGAACTCGAATCTCGTAATCTTGGTACAAAAGCAACAAGAGCACAGATTATCCAAACACTATACGAAAGAGGTTACATACAAGGAAAATCAATTAAAGCAACAGAACTCGGCATTGCTCTTATCGAAACGCTGGGCAAGTATTGTCCATCTGTTCTCGATGAAAAACTAACAAGACGTTTTGAACAAGAAATGGAAGAAATAAGAGAAAACAAAAAAACAACAGAGCAGGTTATCTCAGAAGCAAAAAAAATCTTAACTAAAATACTTAACGAATTCAAGAAAAAAGAGGAAGCTATCGGAAAGTCTCTTCTTGCTGCAAAAATGGAGCAACAAAGAGAAGAAGAAACTATTGGAGTATGCCCAATCTGTAAGGAGGGTGTTCTTCGCATAAAGAAAGGAAAGTACGGAAAATTCATCGCTTGTGATAACTATCCAAACTGCAAGACCATATTCAACATTCCAAAAGGCGCAAAAGTAAGCCCAACATCAGAACAATGTCCAAAATGTGGATTTCCCATAGTCATAATAAAACAAAATAAGCGTTCAAAAAAGATATGTCTCAATCCAGAATGCCCTGGAAAAGAGCAAATCAAAAAAACAAAACGAAAATGCCCTTTATGTAAAAAAGGTAATCTCGTGGTTAAAAAATCAATATATGGACCATTCCTTGCATGCGACCGTTATCCGAAATGCAAATACACAGAAAAAATTTCTAAATCTAAATCTTCAAAATAGAAAAATCTTTCACCTTCTTTTTAATCCACTCGTTTTTTGACAATTTTGCCAGCAATTGTTCTGGCTTAACAAATGATCTTTTCACAACCGCATAAATCCTACCTCCTTTAATAAAAAATTTTGCTCTTTTATGCGCCCTTCTAAAATTTTCAACTTCTCTCTTCATCCTTATCGGGGGACCTACAAGCTTTTTTTCTTTTGGAAGAGGAACCTCCTTAAACATAAACCAAAAATACGCTTCTTTAGCTTTATCCCACCACCATCCTTTTTCTTTAAGCTTGAATCCGTACTCAACAAGATTCATACAAAGATATTCAAAGGCTTTTAATAGTTTGCTTCCAACAACATCTTCCTTTCCATCAAATGGAATGATCTTTGCGATAATCAAGTAAAGATTCTTTTTATTTGCAAGCACTTTCAAATTATTTAGCTCGAATCTGCGCTCAACAAAAAAATCTAAGGACGGCTTTTTGAGAAATTTTCTTGCAGCCAAAACAAAAAGTCGAAACTTCTCATCGCTTAAAGCAGCAGTCACATTCCTATCTTTTTGAACAGGGTCTACAATCACTAATCGCGACTGCAACTTCGCAACATTAATGCTTTTCAGAATCTTATTTCTGTTTTTATAATGTTTTGCTGGGTCAAGCAAAATCTTTTTCTTCCCAAACCAGTTCTTAGCATTCCGCAACAAATCCAAAAACCCGCCACTCTGAATAGTCAGAATCTCGCAGGCATAGCCAGAAAACCCCCTAATGTAACTTTCCGCACCATAAACACCATTTGCCTTGCAAAATAATTTAACCAACCTTATCTGATCGGCAAGCTTTCTATTGCGCTTTATCTTTGACTTCACCCATTTCACATGAAATAAGCTAACATCAGTAATATTGACAGCTTCATCGACATTTCGTATAGCTAGTATAGGAATAATTTCAAAAATCAAATCATCTCGTTTTACCCTGAAATAATCCCTGCTCCCATGCAAACGTTCATAATTCCTAAAAGCTCTTTTAACACGTTTCTCAAGCAGATCCGATAGTTTGTCGCTCTTGTCCTTGAATTTATTATAATCGAAACAGACGTAAACATCAACATCTTTTGCACCCCTTAACCATGTACCCTTAGCAAAACTTCCTCCAACAACAACCTTCGCCTTTAAGCCCTTACACACCTTACTTAGTCTGTTAACAAACCAAAGACTCTTTTCCTTAACGAACTTTTCCTCATCACGCGTCGGTTTTGCTAAATTCTCTGCTTTTGCCAAGACTGATTTAAAATCCATTTTGATAAAAAGAAAAAATAAATCTTATATAAAAGATTGCTATTTTTGCATAAAAAAGAGAAAATGGAACAAACAATTATCTACCTCGGGTTCATAGGAATAATTCTTTTCATTGGTATCGTCTGTACAGCAATCGCAAGAAAGCTAAAACTACCATCATTCATGTTCCTTCTTATAGTCGGCGTTATCTTGGGAAACATAACTATAAAAGGAAAACCACTCATATATTTTGATCCACTCTTTCTTGCCTCATTAGCAACGCTGACCCTTGCCCTAGTTGTTTTCGAAGCATCAAGCAAATTTAAACTAAAAGAATTTGATGTCCTATCATGGCAAGCGCTAAAGCTCACATTAATATTTTTTGCATTTCTCTTGATTTTTCTTTCGGTAGCATCAAAGTTTATTTTCTCGGACCTATCTTGGCCTTTAGCTATACTTTTTTCAGCTACAATGATTGGCAGTACTCCACCGCTATTTTTTGTCATTAAAAAAATAAAAGTATTCAGACTCCTTGAGGTCGAGGCAATATTAAACACGCCATTAGGTATTGTTATACCATTCCTAATTGCAGATTTTCTAGCTAAGGCCAAAAAAGTAACCTTCTTAGGAGTATCTACACAGCTTACTTCCATAGTGCAACAATACATCGTTGCTATTGGCGTCGGAATCCTCCTTGGAATCATCATATTCAAATTAATGCAAAAGATACATCATTACAGAGTTGTTTCGCAGCTCACAATACTCACAGCAGCAATCCTTACTTATGTAATCGCTGAACTATTCGAAGGAAGTGGTGTACTTGCAGTAACAACAATGGGCCTTTTCTTTGGAAATGTATACATAATTCACAAAAGAAAACTCCTAGAATTCTCAGAGACCCTTTCATACATACTTGAAATAATCGTATTCATCATGATCGGATTCACAATCAAAATTTCTTTTACACCAGCATTCATAGCAAGATCCTTGTTGCTCTTTGGAGTATTTATTTTAATCAGGTACATAGTTGTTAATATCTCATTTAGAAAAGGATTTACAGAGCTGGAAAAGATCTTTATAAGCCTAAATGCACCAAAAGGCATAGCTGTTGCAGCTTTGGTATTTAGCCTTGCGCTTAAAACAGCCATGATTCCAAGCCTTAACCTCGTTCTTGATTTGATCCTCGTAACTCTGTTCTACTCAGTCATTCTATCCACGATTATCGTACGATTGTCAAAATATTTCATAAAAGTAGAGGTAACAGAAGAGGAACAAATAAAAGAACCCAAACCAAAGAAAAAGAAAAGATGATTCGATTTGGTCCTGCAGGATTTGGAATGCCTTCACTTAAAGGACTCGAGCACACAAAAGAGCTCGGCTTAACTGCAGCAGAAGTCGAATTTACCTATGGAGTGAGAATGAATAACAAAACTGCCGAGCAACTCGGCATAAAAGCAAAAAAGCTTGGCATAGCTTTAAGCGTACATGCTCCATACTACATAAACCTTGCAACGCCAGATAAGAAAAAACTCGCTAATTCTTATAGAAATGTTCTCCAATCATGTGAAAGAGCTCATTTTATGCACGCAAACCCTGTTGTCTTTCATCCAGCTTTCTATGGAAAGCTTGAAAAAAATGAATGTTATCAACTTGTAAAGCAGCGCATTCTCGAATTAAAAGACCAAATAAAAAAACAAGGTTTAAAAGTCCAATTAGCTCCAGAAACAACAGGAAAGCCAACACAGTTCGGATCATTTGAAGAAATAATGCGACTCGTTCATGAAACAAAATGTTCTTTCTGCGTTGATTTCGCTCATCTATATGCGAGAAATCTCGGAAAGATTGATTATAATCAACTCCTTAAACAGCTTAAGAGATTCAAACATATTCATGCCCATTTTAGCGGAATAGAATACACCGAGAAAGGCGAAAAACGCCATATTCCACTGAAAAAAGCTTTTTTCTTACCGTTGGCAAAAGCCCTTCTCAAATACAAGCCAGACATTACTATAATCAATGAAAGCCCAAACATCTATGACGATGCTGTTAAAATGAAAAAATGGTTAGAAGAACTAAGAAAACCAAAAAAATAATCTTGGATACAAACTTCTTGATGATCCCAGCAACGCTCGGCGTTGACATTTTTAGAGAAATAAATCGCATATGCCAATTCAATTATGAGATATGTATTCTCGACAAATCAATCGAAGAGCTAAGCAAAATCATAGAAAAAGCGAAGGGAAAGGAAAAGAGAGCTGCAAAAACAGCGTTAGCGCTTATAAAAAAGAAAAATATCAAAATCATAAAAACACATGAGAAAAAACTCGACGTAGACTCGATCCTTCTGAAAAAAGCAAAGAAAGATGCAATCATAGCAACTCAAGATATAGAATTAAAAGAAGGTCTCAAAAAAATAAAAGCAAAACACATTACACTGAGACAAAAGAAATACCTTATGCTAAGCGAATAAACAAATTAAAATTAAAGAAATCTTTATAAATTATATCCGCTCTGCTCCTCTAAAATGTTCTACAGAGTTCGAGTAAAAGACCACATCAGGGTACCGCCAAATCTGTTTGGCTTAAAAAGAGACGAAGCTATCTTAAAGCAGATCAGAGAAGAATACCAAAACCACATAAGCAAAGAACTCAACATAGTACTCGATGTTGAAAAACTTGTAGAAGTTAAAGAGGGTGTTGTCATTCCTGGAGATGGTGCTGCATATTTTGAAACAACATTTGACCTAATTACCTTCAAAACAAACCTAAATGAAGCTGTATTAGGTAGAATTAAAGACATCACAGATTTCGGCGCGTTCATATCAATAGGCCCAATAGAAGGAATGATTCACATATCTCAAACAATGGACGATTATGTTTCATTTTCAAAGGACAAGGTTCTTCAAGGCAGAGATACGAAAAGAACGCTCAAAGTCGGAGACCTATGCAGGGCAAGAATTGTTGCAGTTAGCTATAAAGATCCAATGAATCCAAAGATAGGTTTAACCATGCGACAACCAGGCTTAGGCAAGCTCGAGTGGCTTGAAGAAAAAGAAAAGAAAAAAGAACAGCCACAGAAAGAAGAACAATCCAAACAAAAAAAGATGAAGAAAAAATGAAGAAAAAAGTTTGTAAGCAATGCAAACTCTTCGTTCAAGGTGATGAATGCCCTATATGCCACGGAAAGGATTTCAGTTTTAACTGGCAAGGCAGAGTATATGTCTTTAATCCAGAAAAATCCATCGTCGCAAAAAAACTCAGCATTAAAATAAAAGGCGAATACGCTTTAAAAGTAAAATAAAAGCAAAATGGAACTAAAACTTATTGAAAAAAAACAGAATCCTCTTTTAGAAAGGACAGAATTAGTCTTTGAACTAGAC
>QMQQ01000008.1 GCA_003648985.1 Candidatus Woesearchaeota archaeon
GATATAGATGTTTTGGTTGTTGTTGACGATTTGGCTATGAGAATGACAAGAGAGGTTGTTGAGGCATATAAATTAATTGTTGAAAAAACAGTTGCAAAGATAAGCACAAGATTGCATGTTACTTCAATGACAATAACTTCTTTTTGGGAATATGTTAGAGCTGGAGATCCTGTTGCAATAAACATCTTGCGTGATGGTGTTCCGCTAATTGATCCTGGCATTTTTGAGCCATTGCAAGCATTGCTTATTCAAGGAAGGATAAGACCAACAAAGGAAAGCGTTTGGGTTTATTTTGGAAGAGCTCCGAGAACAATAGTTAATGCAAAGTGGCATTTGCTTCAAGCAACTTTGGATTTATACTGGGCAGTTATTGATGCTGCTCATGCTGCTTTAATGCACGTTGGTGAAATTCCTCCAACGCCAGAGCATGTTGCTGATTTACTTAGAGAAAGGCTTGTCAAAAAAAAGTTGCTAGAGCCGAAGTACGCTGAAACAATGGAGAAGTTTTACAGATTAATGAAGAAGATTACACATAGAGAAATAAAGGAAATACGCGGAGAAGAATTTGACAAGTTGCTAAAAGAAACTGATGAGTTTGTTAAGCGAATGAAGAGATTTATAGAATGAGCTTAGCTTTGTAGTTTTTATTCTACCATTTCTATTTCAATGTGCAAACCTTCAGGAATAGGAACTCGCATTACTAAGCGAAGTGCTCTCTCGTCAATGCCAAGATCAATAAGTCTTTTATGGACCCTTATTTCAAATCTATCCCAGGTTTCAGTACCCTCGCCGTCAGGACTTCTCCGAGTTGTAACGCGTAATCGCTTTGTTGGCAAAGGAATAGGACCGCGCATAACCACGCCTGTCTTTTCTGCTATGTCTTTTATATACTGACAAACCTGATTAATCTTGTTTATATCAGTACTTACAATCTTTATTCTTGCTTTCTGCGGCATTTTTTGAAAGAAGAAAAAGAAGTTGTTTATATTTCTTTTGGTTTTTTGATTTTAGTTAGCATTGGAGAGAACCGCATCTTTGCAAGAAAGAACTTCATGGTTTAAAAGAATGCTTAGAAAAAGAAGAAAAAACAAAAATAAATTAGACTTTTAAAGTATCTAGATTTGTTTCTTCACAAGCTCAACGCAGGTTCCTGCAGCGACTGTTTGTCCCATATCTCTTACTGCAAACCTTGACATTTGTGGGATTTCGTTCTGCTTTTCTATAACTACTGGTTGAACTGGCTTTATTTTAACTATAGCAATATCACCATTCTTAATAAAGTCTGGATTTTCTTCAAGTACTTCGCCAGTTGCTGGATTAAGCTTCTTTTCGATTTGTGTAACCTGACATGCTACTTGTGCTGTATGAATGTGGAAAACTGGCGTATAGCCAACGGTAATAACTGTTGGATGATTTAGCACAACGAACTGCGCTGTGAATTCTTCTGCTATTGTCGGTGGTGTATCTGGATGTCCGATAACATCGCCACGTGCAATATCTTTTTTGCCAACTCCTCTTATGTTAAAGCCAACATTATCGCCAGGTTCAGCTTTTTCAAGCGGCTCATGATGCATTTCTATACTTTTTACTTCACCAGTAACGCCTTTGCCTTCTCTTGCAGGAACAACAATGACTTTGTCGCCAACTTTCATCACACCAGTTTCTACTCTCCCGACAGGGACTGTGCCAATTCCAGTGATGTTGTAAACGTCTTGGATTGGTAGTCTAAGCGGTAAATCAACTGGTTTTTCTGGCGGTTGTAAGTTATCGAGCGCTTCTAAGAGAGTAGGTCCATTGTACCAAGACATATTTTCTGATTTCTTTACGACATTGTCGCCAGGATAGGCTGCTATTGGTACGAACTGGATCTTGCTAACGTCATACTTCACTGTTTGCAATAATTTTTCCACATCTGCTTTAACTTCGTTGAATCTTTTTTCATCGTATTTCACTATATCCATCTTGTTTATTGCTACAATTAGCTGATTAACACCCATTGTTCTAGCCAAGAAAACATGCTCCTTTGTCTGTGCCATGACGCCGTCGTTAGCAGCTACAACAAGGACACCAGCATCTGCCTGTGATGCTCCAGTAATCATGTTTTTAACGAAATCCCTGTGTCCAGGAGCATCGATGATTGTAAAGTAATATTTTGATGTTTCGAATCGTTTATGTGCTAAATCTATGGTAAGTCCTCTTTCTCGTTCTTCTTTTAAGTTGTCCATCACGAATGCGAACTCAAATCCTGCTTTTCCTAGTTCTTGTGCCTTTTCCTTTAATTTTCTCAGTGTTGCTTCTTCGATACTGCCAGTGTCGAACAAAAGCCTACCTACTGTCGTTGATTTACCATGATCTACGTGGCCAATAAATACAAGATTTATATGCGTTTTTTCCTTAGCCATTTTGAATTTTCACCCCCTTGCATTATTTTTATTTCACTTGATTTGTTTAAAAAATTTTCTATTCTGTTTTTATTCCTTTACGTTGTCTTATTTGATTTATTATTTTCATTTGAAGCTCATCTGGAAGTTTTTCAAAAAACTGGTCTACTAAAAACTGAGCGCCCCTGCCTTGTGTTGCTGAGCGAAGATCATTCGATAAACCAAAGCTTTCGCCGACTGGAATCTTTGCTTTGATCGTGACTTGGTGTTCTTCTTGATTGATCTCAAGCATTTGACCACGCCTGTTTTGCACAATCTTTGAAATCTCTCCTATAAACTCTGCAGGTGCTTCAAATTGCATTATTTGGACTGGTTCAAAAAGAACAGGTCTTGCTTGCATTATTGCTCCTTTGATTGCATCTCTAACTGCAGGAATTACTTGCGCAGGACCTCTGTGAATTGCGTCTTCGTGCAGCTTACAATCTACGAGCATTACTTTCATCTTTGTGCATGGTTCTCTTGCAAGTGGACCTGCTGACATAACCTGTTCAAAGGCGTCCATAACCATTTCAATAACTTCACCGATATGCACTATACCGCGAGTCATATCCATGAATACATTGCCCTTGTAAATATCCCTAACTTTTCTCGCATCGTCGCTGCTCATTCCTCTTGCTTCAAGTGCCTTTAATAAAGCCATGTCTTTTTTCTTTGCTCTCATTTCTGGTATTTCGCCTTCCTTAATTCCCTGATATATAGAATCTTCAAGTGGTTCTACAACTATGTAAAACTTATTGTGCTTGTTCGGGCTTTTTCCTTCTACTTCTGGTGACCTCTTCAAGACTGTTTCTCTATAGACAACAATTGGTGGTGATGTCTTAATGTCGACACCTTTCTTTGTTCTAATTCTATTTTCTATAACTTCAAGATGAAGTTCTCCCATCCCATGTAAAAGATGTTCTCCTGTTTCTTCATTGATTTCAACCTGGATAGAAGGATCTTCTTTTGCTACTGTCTTAAGAACCTCGATTAGTTTTGGAAGGTCGCTTGGTTTTGCAGCCTCAACAGCTTTTGTTACAACTGGCTCGAATAAATGTTTTAGAGCTTCGAAAGGTTCCATTTCAATGCTGCTTACTGTTTCACCAGCATAAACGCCTTTTAGTCCTGCAATGCCGATGATGTTTCCTGCAACTGCCTTATCGATTGGTATTCTTGTAGGTCCTTTGTAAACATAGAGATTTTGAACGCGTGTTTTTTTCTTAGCCATATTCATAAAGACTTCCTGACCCTTTTGAAGTATGCCTGAAAAAAGTCTTCCTGAAGCAATTTCTCCTGCATGCGGATCAACAACTATCTTTGTAACAACAAAGGCAGCAGGCCCGTCTGGCGAGCAGTTGAGCAAAGCTTTTCCTACTTCGCTATCGAGATCGCCATGCCAGATTTTTGGTATTCGATAATGTTGTGCTTCAACTGGATCAGGCAGATGTTTGATTACCATATCAAGAATTATCTGGTGCAATGGCGCTTTCCTGAAAAGCTTTTTCCACTCTTCTTCTGTTTGGTAAGCTTCGATTATGTCTTTGAAGGTAATATTATGTTTTTGCATATAGGGCAGGCTTAAAGCCCATTTATGGTATGCACTGCCAAATGCAACACTTCCATCTTGAACAGAAACCTGCCATTTTTCTTTAAATTCAGGAGGAGCTATTCTTGCTATGAATTTGTTGACGCCTGCTATTATTTTGATAAAGCGTTCTTGCATTTGTTCAGGTGTTAGCTTTAATTCTTTTATTAGTCTATCAACTTTATTGATAAACAGAACAGGTTTTACACGTTCTTTTAATGCCTGACGCAGAACAGTTTCTGTTTGAGGCATCATTCCTTCAACAGCACAAACAAGAACAACTGCACCGTCGACAGCCCTCATTGCTCTGGTCACGTCACCGCCAAAATCAACATGGCCTGGAGTATCAATTAAATTAATCAAGTATTCTTTATCTTCATAGCTATGAACCATACTGCAGTTGGCTGCATCAATTGTAATACCCCTAAGCTGCTCATCTTCTGCAAAATCAAGTATTAATCTTTCACCAGCAACAGCTTCGCTTATCATTCCTGCTCCTGCAATTAGGCTATCGCTTAGTGTTGTTTTTCCGTGATCAATATGCGCAGCTATGCCAATATTTCTAATCTGGGCTGGTTTATTCATCAAATCCTTTATTTTTTGGATTATTTCTTCGTCGGTTGGCATTTTTTATCCTTTCCTTTCTTTTTTCTTTTTGATAATCCATTTAACTTTTGAAGGGTTCCTTTTTAGCTTGAGCATATTTTTCTCGCATTTTTTACTACAAAAATAAAGTATTTTTCCATCGCGCTTAACAAACATTTTTCCAGTACCGGTTTTGAGCTCAGAGCCGCAGAAACTACACTTCGGCATTTTAGACACCAACCATTCGCCCTTTCTTTTCTAAAGGCCTTGCTTCGATTTCAGTTTCTCTCAGCATTAGGATGTCGCCAATTTGAACAGGTCCCTTTACATTTCGTCTCATTATTTTATCCTTGTCCCTTCCTTCAAGGATTCTTACTCTGACTTGTGTTGCTTCGCCTCTCATACCTGTTCTTCCAATAAGCTCTTCAACTCTCGCTGCATAAGCCTTGGTAAATTTTATGCCTCTCGCTGCTGTTTCTTTCTTCTTTTCTCTTTTCCGCATTTTTTTGACTGCCATTTTTATTCTTTGGTTTTTTCTTCGGATTGTTTTTCCTCAACCTTCTCCTCAACCTTCTTTATTTCTTTTTTAGATTTTTCCTCTTCTTTTTCTTTCTTGCTTTCTAACAATTCCTTGATAAGCTTTGATGCTTCACCTTCAGCAATTATAGCAACAGAAGCTGTTGGAACTGCTAAACCAGCAACAGCACCAAGTTCTTCTTTGCTCGGAACAACAAAACAGGTTATACCTTTCTCTTCGCATAAAGGCGGAATGTGCATTGTAACTTCTGGAGGATTTACATCTTTTGCAATCACCGCAATCTTTGCCTGTCCTTTCTCAATAGCTTTTGTTGTTTCATTTGTGCCTTTTTTGATCTTGCCTGTTTTTCTTGCAATTTCAATTGCTTCGTATAATTGCTCAGCTTTTTCCTTTGAAAGTTCTATTGTTGGCATTTTATTCACCTTGACTTTTATTGATTTCAATGGTAGGAGGCAAGAATGATTGCTTGCCTCTCTCGAGCAATTGTTTTGCTCTCATTAATCATGGGCTTTTTTTAGTATGGTTTTGATAGTAAAAAAAGATTTTATTTAAAAGGTTTTTGGATTTTATTTTTTCTTCGCATAGCTGTTCAATGTCACCTGCGATAATGCTATTGAAACAAAAGCAAATGCTATGAAAAAGATAAACAGCAAAACAAAACTATATTTCCCTTTTGAGAGCTGCTCTATCGCTTTGGAATATTTCCAGTAATAAGATATCATTAGCCCTACTGCTATAAAGACGAGAATAACCCCAACAAATACTCCAAACGCGTTAGCAATTGAACCAAATATTGATATTAAAAATGCCCAGACTACCAACATTGGATTTGGTGCATCTTTTACTTTTAGCTCATGCAACTCTTTTGCTGTTGAAACAAGCCAGTACAATCCGTAGATACCAAACGTTATTAATGTAAATACAATCACCAAAGCCGGATTTCGATATTTAACCATTTTTTATCCTACCAAACTTTTTTGTTTTTGAATTTTTAAGTCTTTAAAAAGTTTTTTGAAATTTAATTTTGTATCTATGCAAGTGGACAAGTAGCTATAAGAGGTGTTGATATTTTGAACAATATTTTTTCAAAAACAAAAATTTTAAATAAAGATTGCTTTGCCGCAAACTTATGACGCTTGACAAGTTAGTAGAATGTGGCGAAGAGGCAAAAGTCGCTGGTAGAAAATCTTTTGATAGGCGGGTGCTTTATGAAGGTACTAGGAACATATTAATATCACCAGTTAGGGGGCATATTGAACAAAGGAAAATAAAAATTCAAGTGGTGCATGAATTGTACGATAGCAGGAGCTGTATTCGAGTTAATGTATTCGGCTTTGTTAACGGACACGATAAGAATGACGGTTCTTATTGTTTAAGCAAAAGATGTCCAATTGACGATGTTAAAAGAGAAATAAAAGAAAAAGGATATTTCTGTGCGTTTGGTCATGAGATATACCTTCATCTCGATTTCTTGCGGAACGTTTAAATAGTTCATGCTGATAGGGTTTTGCATGAAGAAAATTGAAAAAGAGATTCTGATATGCGCTTTAGAGAACGCTGTTAAATTCGGCGGTAAAGCAAATGTTGGTGCAGTTATAGGAAAGATTATCGCTTCTAACCCAGAACTTAAAAGAAAAATAAAATCAATTTCAGCATCAGCTAAAAAAATCGTTGAGGAAGTTAATTCTCTATCATTAGAAGATCAAAAAAAGAAACTTAAGAAGATTTCTCCGGAAAAGAAAAGAGAGATAAAGAAAAAAGAAAGAGAAAAAAGATTGCCAGAACTAAAAAATGCACAGAAAGGAAAGATAATAATGCGTTTTGAACCGAGCCCGAGCGGGCCATTGCATATAGGACATGCAATTACAATCGGACTTAATATTCTTTATTGTAAAAAATACAACGGAAAATTAATTCTAAGAATTGCTGATACAAATCCAGAAAACATTGACATTGAAAGTTATAGAATGATTATCAACGATGCTCGTTGGCTAAACTCTGCTACTGACTCTGTTCCTATGGAAATTTATTTTCAATCAGAAAGGCTCGGAATTTATTATGATTATGCAGAGCAGTTAATTGCACTTGGCAAGGCATATGTTTGCACCTGCAATCCTGATGAATTTAGAACTTTGCTGTTTAAAGGAAAGGCATGTCCTTGCAGAAAGCTTTCTAAAAAGGAGCATTTGCTTAGATGGGACAGGATGTTTGTTGAGTATAAACCAGGAGAAGCTGTTGTGAGGATTAAAACTGATTTAAAACATAAAAATCCTGCTATAAGGGATTGGGCTGCTTTGAGAATATGCGAAAAACCACACCCAAGGAAAAAGGATGCAAGGGTTTGGCCTTTAATGAACTTTGCAGTAGCTATTGACGACATGCTGATGGGAGTAACGCACACGATCAGGGGTAAAGATCATCAAGACAATGCAGAAAAACAGGCATATATTTTCAGATATTTCAAAAAAACCCCTCCAATAAATCTATTTATAGGAAGGATCAACTTCGTCGACCTTGAATTGAGCGCTTCAAAAACAAGGAAATTAATTGAGTATGGCGAATTCGATGGATGGAGCGATATAAGACTGCCTTTTTTGATTGCTTTGCGCAGAAGAGGATATCAAGCAAAAGCGTTTTTGCAGCTTGCTGAAAGTTTTGGAGTAAGCAAACATGACAAGGTTGTTAATGCTGATGAGTTTTACAAAATTTTAAATGCGTTTAACAAGGACATAGTTGAGCCTAAGGCAAATAGATATTTCTTTGTTCCAGACCCTGTTTTAGTTAAAATTGAAAATGCTCCGGCAAAAGAAGTTAAGATAAAACTGCATCCTGATTTTCCGAAACGAGGGACTAGGATGTTCAAAACAAAAGAAAGATTTTATCTGTGGAAGGAAGATGTCAAGCGAATAGAGGAAGGAAAGCTATACAGATTGATGGATTGTCTTAATTTTCGGAAAGAAGGAAAAAGATTTATTTTTGATTCTGAAGATTATGAAAAATATAAGCGGGAGGGTGAAGCAATCTTTCACTGGTTACCTGCTGATGAAAAACAGCTAATTAAAGCTGAATTGTTGATGCCTGATAAAACATTGATAAAAGGACTTGGAGAAAAAAGACTAAGCGAAGTTAATGTTGGCTCTGTTGTCCAGCTCGAGAGAATAGGATTTTCAAGGCTGGATAGCAAGCAAAAAAACAAAGTTGTTTTTTGGTTCGCACACAGATAGCTCAAACTTAACACGAAAAATGAATATACTCGTCGCTGCTTTGATTATAACATTAATAAATTCATCTTTTGGATTTGTTGGACTTTTTAGTTTGTTCGTTAAGAAAAGAAAGCTTGATGCAATTGCAAGTTCTCTTATCGCATTATCTGCTGGCACATTGCTTGGAGGAGGATTATTTCATCTATTAAAAGAATCTTTTATTCCATCGATGGTTGTGATTGGCTTTTTGGCTTTTTTCTTGTTGGAGGAAGTATTACACTGGCACAGGTGCAGGATATGTACCATTCATCCATATTCATATTTGATTTTAATTGGAGATGCCATTCATAATTTCATTGATGGCATAGTGATTATTACCTCTTTTCTTGTGAGTTTTAAGCTAGGATTGATAACAAGCTTTTTGATATTGCTTCATGAGTTCCCTCAAGAACTAGGAATATTTGGCGTTTTGGTTAAGGGCGGCTTTGAACGAAAAAGAGCAATGCTTAATGCTTTTCTTGTTCAAACCACATCTATTCTCGGTGTGATTGTTGGCTCTTTATTTGTTAGTACTGTTAAACATATCTCGGTTTATATTATTCCTTTTGCTGCAGGCGGATTTATTTATATCGCTGCAAGCGATTTGATTCCAGCAATACATCAAGAAAAAGGAATTCAAAAATTGAAAAGCGTATTGTGGATGATAGTTGGAATTCTTTTGCTTGCATTTATTTAGAATAAAATTACTATCTTACTCTTATTGCTTCTAAATTTCTTGGAGCTGTGGTTTCGAGTTTGTATGCTTTGTGGATAGAAGAAGCTAAGTCAAGACATCTAGCGCTTTCTCCGTGCTGAATAATGACTTTTTTTGGCCTTGGCGTGCAGCGATAAACATAGTTCATTAATTCGCGTCTATCAGAATGTGCTGTTATTTCTAGCTTAAGAACTTCCATTTTGATTTGAACAAGTTCTTGCTTTGTCCCGTTTTTAAAGACGAATTCTCTCTCGCCTTGCTGGATTCTTCTACCAAGAGAACCTTCGCCCTGATAACATGTGAAAATCAATGTGTTTTTTGGATTATCGCATAAATGTTTAAGGTATTCAACTGATGGGCCTCCAACAAGCATACCACTAGTGGCTTGAATAACACATGGTCCTTCTTCTTCAATAATTTTCATTCTTTCCTTTTTACTGCCCACTCTTTTGAAAATGCTTGACAAGAAAGGATTTTGATCGCGATGGAATATCAAACGCCTTATTGAGCTGTTTAAATACTCTGGATATGCTGTGTGTATTGCTGTAATATCCCAAACCATTCCATCAATATATACAGGAATTGGTTCAAGTTCTTTTTTTCTAATAAGCTCCTCTATCATCAGCATAACTTCTTGGCCCCGACCTGAACCAAGAACAGGCATTAAAACCTTGCCATTGCGATCTATTGTTCTTTTTATCGCGTCTGCAAGTTCTTTGTCAGCTTCTTTTTGTGGCGGCATAATGTTTGTTTTTCCACCGTATGTGCTTTCAAGGATCAAGGTTTCACACCTAGGAAATTGCGTGTTTGCAGGATCAAGCAGCCGTGTTCTGCCAAACTTAAGGTCGCCTGTATAAACAATGTTGTGAAGACCGTTTGCAATATGGAGATGAACTAATGAACTTCCTAGGATATGGCCTGCGTTGTACAAAGTAATTCTAACATCTGGTGTAATATCAGTTACTTCTTCATATTCAAGTGTTATTGTGTGCTTGACCATTTCTTTAATCTCTTCTGATGTAAATAAAGGTTCTTTTCCTTCTGAACGCATGATCTTTACAAAATCAAGAAGCAACAATGTTCCTGTATCCCTAGTTGGTGTTGTCATATAAACAGGACCTTTGTAACCGAATTTGAAAAGATACGGCACAAGGCCTATATGGTCAAGATGTGCATGTGAGACAATAACAGCATCAAGTTCTTTTATGCTGAATTCAGGTGCATCAAGAAAGGGATATGCTTCTTTGCTATCTGATGGTAGTGCGGTGTTGATTCCACAATCAAGGAGAACCCTGCTTTCTGGTGTTTGCAAGAACAAACAGCTTCTGCCAACTTGTCTTGCTCCGCCGAGAAAGGTTATCCTAACCCATTCTTTTTTCTTTCCCCTTAACCAGCCGTCATAGATTCTATGGCCTACCCTATCTAGGAATTTTCTTCTATATTCGCTTTCTTGATAAAGCACTGCTCGTATGCTTTCGATTAGCTTGCTTCTTATTGCCGGTGATCTTCTTATCAGAGGTACCCAAAATGTCTTTTCCCTTATTTCTCTTAGAATCTCGCCTTGCTTTCCTATAGCCAAGCCTGGTTTTTCAACCTCTATAATAACGCGGCTTCTTTGTGGGTCAAACAAAACATTTGTTATTCCTGCTTCAGCTGGAATTATTTTTTCTATTTTTTCTTTTGCTTTTTCTACTTCAAGCACTATGCTTGGATCAGGCCTTAGTTCTATTCTTTTTTTGAATTCATCTACTATGGCCTTAATTACGCCTTTGTTATCGATAAAGAAGTCCCTATCAGATGTATAGAGCACTATATTTGCTCCTTCAAAACATGCTGTTGTTATTCTTGTTTCAGCTTGCGGAATGCGTTTTAATATTTCTTTTAAAATGTCTGTCATTTTCTATCTTAATCAATTTCAGAAGATAAACAGCTTCAGCTTTTTTCAAGATCGATTTTGATTTCTTTTGTGAGCACTTTTTTAACGCCTTTGTCTGTAATTGTATAAACATCAATTCCGTCTCCGCTTGCTGAGTCTCGCTGTAAAGCACTGTTGATTGATCTTATGGCGAGCTTTATTGCGTCTTTAACAAGCATGTCTTTTTTGTACGATGCTTCGAGCAATCCATAGACTAACTCTGAGCCACTACCTGTTGAGACAAAATCTTTTATTTCTGTAATGCTTCCGTCTGGACCCACGTCGTATAGATGAAAACCTTCTACGTCAATACCTGCAACGAGGAATTGGCTTATTCCTGGAATCAAGCTTAGCTTTCTTATGTTTTCATAAACCAATCCTGCAAGCAAGCTTGCTGCTTCCTTTACCAAAGGTTTTTTTCCTGTTCTGATCTCTTTAAGTTTTAATTCTGCTCTGATTATCTTAACAAGCAACTGAATATCTGAAACTGTTCCTGCTGTTGTAACGGCTATTTCATCTGTGATTTTGACGATCTTTTCTACTTTTTTTGCTGCAATGAAGTGGCCTGCTGTTGCTCTTTTATCTGCCGCTAGGACAATACCATCTTTACATAGCAAGCCTAAAGTTGTAGTACCGGTTTTCAATTCTTTTTCCATCAACAACACCTCAGAATTCTTACGTTGAGGAAAAGGGAAGGAATATATAAATATTTCGAAATTGAATTTTGGTTTCCCAAAAGATATTTGGATAAGAATCTTCTTTTTTAGGAAAAAAGAAGCAAAAAAGATGAAACTAACATGTGCAATTTAATGAAGTCCTTGTTAGAAGATTTGGGCGGAGCTTTCTGCAGAGCTGTTAGTTTCCTTTTACGGAGTAAAAGTTCGAGCCGAAGCAAGAAAGTTTGAGAGCCTGTTTTTTATCCGATGTGTTCGGAAGGAACTAATCTTTTAATAGTCTGTGCAAATCCAAATTCCAATAGCTCTTCTGTTAACATGTCAATATACTTATGTGGCATCCGACCCCACAAACTCGTTATTCCAACTCGTTTCAAGTAAGCTTCTATAATTTCATGTACTAATGTTTCATCTATATTATTCTGTGAACCTCCTACACCCACAAGAACTTCTAATCCGGATCCAGAACAATACCCCGCTCCAACTTTTAGTCGTTTAGAATACTTTATACGCAATCCTTCCTCAACCATTTTTTTTAAGAATTCATCAGAGAGGGCAGGCACTCGTCCATGAACTAACTCGGATATTAATTTCTCTAGACTGGGATTAGAACCATAAGAACTCTCATACCTCTCTAAAGCACCGTATAGGATTCTCTGCTTAAAAAAAAATGGGATCTAATGGAGGATTTGGATTAAACCCCTCTTCTTTTTTGAAGGTGAAACAATTAAATCTCTCAGATGCCCTTCCCACTAATTCTTTTATATAGGTGGGATATCTACCAGTTCTACGTTGGTCCAGAGGTTCAATTATAATTCGATTATTACCATCTAATTTTATTTCTATCGGGGGCTCTGGCTTCCAACGATGCCTTTCAATAATTTGACGTTCGGTCTCGTAAAAGTCTCTACAATCTTCTGCTTCTAAAATAAATCTATACCCCATCGATATAAGATTATTACAAAACATTTAAATCTTTCTATATTGGCTTTGCTGAAACCCTCAGCAACACCGAACAAAAATATAAGGCTGCCAAGGAAACTGAAAATCAAGAAAAAAATTATTCCGCGGATATCTAATAGTTCAGGCATTCCAAATCAAAAAAAATAAAAAAGAAAGCAAAACAGAGCTGGAATGCAGGCCGTGGAAGAAAATATTGGCAGGAAAGTGCTTGATGAACTAGTTTCTACAAGAGACCTTGATAAAGCAAAACAGTTAGTAAGTCAATTTGGAGAGCTCGGAAAAGACTATACTGGTTTTATAGATGCCTGTAAAACATTAGAAGAATACATAAAAAGGTATTCGGTTGAAAGACCTGAAACAGTTCCTTTTTTATGTGTCGCGGGAAAATATCTTACTGAAACAAATCTTAGCAAGAACAAAATAAAGAACGGAAGAACAATTCGACAAAAATTGCTTCACGGTGAAATCGATGATTTATCAATGATTTATTGTTGGTGTGCAGCAGAATTGTTTGGTTCTAATTGGATAAAAAGATTATATAGAGATATTGTAAACAAAAGAACTGCTGAAGAAAGTGCTATCTTAATATGTGAAATCTTCAAGCATTCTAATGTCGGCATTCCAAAAGCTGTTTTAGAAAGAATTGAAGATTATGTTTATTAGAACCAGAATTTAACACGAAAACTTTATTAAATCCTTTTAGTTGGCTTGAGGAGATGAAACAATTAGTGCAGCCAGAAGTTAATATCGGCTTGGTCGGGCATGTTGATCATGGAAAAACTACTTTGGTTAAGGCTCTTTCTGGCATTTGGACAGATACGCACAGTGAAGAGCTAAAAAGAGGCATTACCATTAGACTTGGTTATGCGGACTGTATTTTTTACAGATGTTCAAAATGCGGAAGGTATGGTGTAAAAAAGATATGTAAATGCGGTGCTGAAGCAGAGCCTTTGCGAAAAGTAAGCTTTGTCGATGCTCCTGGACATGAGAGTTTGATGGCAACTATGCTTAGCGGAGCGACAATTATGGATGGCGCTCTATTGCTCATAGCTGCAAATGAAAGCTGTCCACAGCCACAAACGAGAGAGCACTTAATGGCTTTGCAGATAACAGGAATAAAAAACATAGTTGTAGTTCAGAATAAGATTGATACAGTTAGTGAAGAAGGGGCGCTTAAGAATTATGAAGAGATCAAACAATTTCTTTCGAATACGCTATATAAAGATGCTCCTATAATACCTATTTCAGCACAGCAAGAAGTTAACATAGATGTCCTTGTTGAAGCTATTGAAAAATTCATTCCTACCCCAAAAAGGGATCCGACTAAAGATCCAATCATGCTGGTTGCAAGAAGCTTTGATGTCAATAAACCAGGAACGCTGCCAGAAAATCTCGTTGGTGGTGTTTTAGGCGGCAGTATAAAACAAGGAAAGTTAAGAGTCGGAGATGAGATTGAGTTGAAGCCAGGAATAGAAATCGAATCGCATGGAAAAAAGGAATGGAAACCGATCACAACAAAAATTATAGAAATAAGAACTGGCGGTGGAAAAGTCGATGAAGCCGGTCCAGGAGGAAATCTTGGTGTGCAAACATTGCTTGATCCGAGTCTAGCTAAAGGTGATGCACTTACTGGAAGCATAGTGGGTTTGCCTGGAAAGATGCCTCCTGTGTGGAACAAATTAAAGCTTGAAGTTCATTTACTCGAAAGAGTTGTCGGTACAAAAGAAGAGCTGAAGGTTGAACCACTTAGAATGAACGAGCCGCTTATGCTTAATGTTAATGCCGCTGCAACAGTTGGCATTGTAACAAAGGTTTTAGAAAATGGAAACAAAATAGAATGCGCACTTAAATTGCCTGTTTGTGCTGAAGTCAGAAATAAAGTTACAATAAGTAGAAGAATTGGAAATAGATTCAGGTTAATTGGCTATGGCATAATTCTATAGGAAGGATGCTTAAATTTAAAGTGCGATACATTTTCACACCAAGCCACTCATTACAATAACGCCAAGCGCAACCATAATAAGTCCTGCGATTAGATGAAGCAATCTTATGTTTCTTTCTTTCCACGCTTTTGCTTTTTCAACTGTTGTGAAACCCCAGAACACAAAAAGGGTTATTATAATTAAAGGCAATATGAAGAAAAGGTTATAGATAAGCAAGATTGGTGTTGCCATTAAGCGTGTTGTTTTTTCAGCAAGCAACCCTAAAACAAAAATGTAGGGACCACCAGTGCAGGGAAGCTCAAATAAGCAGACAAGAAAGCCCATGAAAAAGGCGCCAATCGGAGAGGTTACGCTTCTAAGCAGCCGCTGTAAAGAAGGACGCCACTTCTTTGGAATTTCCATAACAAAACCACCAGCGCCATATTTGAAAAAATCTTTTATGTTTAGTATGCCTATTATAATAGCAAGCAAGCCAATGAATTTGTAAAACCAATAGCTTAAACCGGTTATTTGTAAGGCAGAAAAGAGACCAAGCCCGAAAAGAAAATAGACTATATAAATAGAAATAGTGAATGCTATTCCTGCTTTCAATGCTCTTTTTCTTTCGCCTGTTACAAGCAATGTGCTTAGTAAAATAAGTAGAACTGCAATGGCGCATGGATTTATCGAGTCTACTAAAGCTGCGCCAATGACTGTAAGCATTGATATTGTTCCAAAACGCTGCTCAACAGTTGAAGCAGGACCTGTAACTGCTTTCTTTACTTCAGTTTGCTTTTCTAACGTTGGGCATGCACTTACATTGTTTTCCTTTATTGCATCAAGCAAATGGTCAAGTATTGGCTTATCACCTACAAAATATTTATTGACAAGAAAAACAACAGGAACGCCACGTTCATAATCTGAAACATTATATGCATCAAAGTATTTCATTAAAAGTTGGAGGTTCGTTCTGTTATTGTAAATTTCAAATCTATGGATTTTAATGCCGGGATATATTTTTTCCAAAGTTTCAAGGTATGGTTCAACCCTTGCGCAATGCGGACAACCTTGGCCATAGAAAAAGTAGACGCATGCTTCTAATGTTTTTTGTGTGTTTTCAGCGAATGCAATGTCAGGAATAATAAGAGAAAACAAGCAAAAAAAGATCATTATGTATGGGACCTTCCACCTCATTTTGAGCTTGGAAAAATTGACTTGTTTAAAAATTTTTCTTGATATTGACGATTTTCAAACTATTGGTAATTCAAGATTTATTTGGATAGCCCCGGGCGGATTTTCGTTCCCTTTCCGTCTTTTTGATCAAACTTTTTCTAAAAGTTTGGCGGAAAGGGTTAATTCGAACCGCCGTCGCGAGGTCCAGAGCCTCGCATGCTTGGCCGCTACACCACGGGGCTATTGTGATAAGCACTAAAGAAATAGATTTAAAAATTTATCCCGAAATTGGGGCTACATAACCAAGTTTTATAGATGATTGATCATTCCAGATCTGGTAGCTTCGATGCAAAAGGTTCTAAAGAATGTAAAGCAAAGTTTATCTTTTCTTCGTACCTCTTTTTTCTTTGCATGGGCTTTAAGATTCTTATGGATATAAAAATTTTCTGCAGCTATTTAATTTCATAATAAGAAAGCATCTCTTCTTCAACAAAATGGAGCTTTCCGGGAATAACTAAACAATATGGAGGTTTTCCAAAATCAACCGATCTTAGCTTATCGAGTTCGGCATAGACGATTTTATGGTCAAAACAACCAATTCTTGCACAGCCCAAAGCTTTTGTTTTTGGCAGGATTCCTTTTTTGATCAGATAATCACACGCTTCTGCTATGGTTAGGAAGCGATTATTTCCTGGGTCCAAGTCAAGAAGAAAGAGTGTATGCAAGCCGAACTGTTGGTTTTGCTTTAGTACTTCAATTGGGTAATCAGTTTCATGAAATGGTATTGACGCTGTTCTGCCAAACTTGTAAAGTTCTAATCCTGTTATTCCAATAGCAGTTAGAATTGATGCATTATGCATTACTCGAATCTCAACATTTTGTTTTTTAGCCTCAAGAAACAAGGTTATATGTGTTGTTGCAGAGAAAACATCTCCAATGATGAGCAAAGCAATGTTTTTTTCTTTAGCTTTTTTTATTAACTCGTGACTTTCGACGAGTTTTCTATTTGCAAGCATAATCCGTTTGCCTGTTATTTTTTCTAGAGCTTCCTTGCTACATTGAAGGATAGATGTGTAATTTTCAAGAAAAACCTCATCACAATTTTTAATAGCGTCAAGAGCCTCAATGGTTAAGCTTTTTTCATTGCAAAGTCCAACACCAATCAAGTAAAGCATTTTCTTGTTGTATTTTTATTTTAATCGAAAGTATATTTTCTAATCAAGAAAAGTTTATATAGAAGTTTAATTTTTAAATTTAACGTTAAGGCGGTTTAGAATTAGTTTTTAGGCGGTTTTAGTTCAAGGCGGTTTTAAGGCGGAACTTGACGAATTCTTGTTAAGGTTAGTTAGTCGTATAAGGCGGTTAATTCTGAAAGTAAAAAGACAAGGTAGTATATAAACATTTGTGTTGAACAAACAATATATTACAAAAAACAAAACAAAAAAGGAGGTAAACAAAATGGAATTTATCGTTGAAAATGCCATGCAAAACATGCCGAAGTATGAAGACGTCGAGGTTGGACAAGCAAACATAAAAGTAGTTGGAATCGGGGGTGCTGGTAATAACATGGTTTGTTGGCTTTATAACAAAGGAGTAAAAGGGGCTGAAATCGTTGCTGTAAATACAGACAAACAACATCTTGATGTTACTAATGCTGATAGAAAGATCATTATTGGAAGAGAACTCACTAGAGGTCTTGGATGTGGGGGCTTTCCTGAAAAAGGAGCTCAAGCAGCGCAAGAGAGTGTGCAAGAATTAAAGGACGTTCTAAGAGGAAGTGATATGGTTTTTGTTTGCGCTGGGGAAGGCGGTGGCACTGGAACTGGAGCCGCGCCAGTTGTAGCCCAAGTAGCTCGAGATGCTGGAGCTATTGTAATTGGTACTGTAACAATGCCATTTAACATTGAGAGAGCACGATGCGATAAAGCTGAATTTGGATTACAGCAACTAAGACAGGTTTGTGATACTGTCATTGTGATCGATAATAATAGACTTGTTCAAATTGCAGGCAATCTGCCAATAAGACAAGCATTTGCTGTCGCTAACGAGTTAATAGCAACAATGATTAAAGGCATAGTTGAAACTATTGCTGTTCCGAGTTTGGTTAATCTTGACTATGCTGATGTGAAAGCAATTATGACTAATGGCGGAGTTGCTGCTATTGGTGTTGGAAGCAGCGACACAAACAATAGGGTTGAGGAAGCTGTTAGAGGCGCTTTGACAAATCCTTTGCTTGATATTAGCTATGAAGGTGCTACTGGTGCATTGATTCATGTTATTGGCGGACCTGACATGACTTTAGATGAAGTTAATAGAATTGGTGAGCTTGTCACAGAAACGCTTGACCCTGATGCAAATGTTATCTGGGGAGCAAGAATCGATGAAAACATGAAAGGAAAACTTACTGTTATGACAATAATAACTGGTGTGAAATCGCCATGGATTTTAGGAAAAATCGATTATAGAAACCCAAGTCCACAAACAAAACAGCTTAGTGAAGAACTTGGTATAAAACTTGTATAGGGTAATGTTCAGCTAGTTCTGAACCACCACCCCCAACAGCCGCCCTGCCCGGCTTTGGGCAGGGTTTTATTTTTTGATTTTTCTTTTTGCTTTTTCTAATTGTTTTTTAACCGCTTCTCTTAGAACTTGACCATAATAGCCGAATACAGCTGGTTTGTTTTTCAAACGTTCTTTCCATTTGTTGAAATAGGTTACTTGCTCGACTTTGTCGCGCTCTGTTTCTGCTGGTGATTCGTCTGGATAGCCTATTGGAACTATTGCTTGAGGTCTTGCTTCATCAAGCTTTATGTCAAGGATTTTAGCAATGAGTTCTTCATCAAAAGCACCGACCCAGCAAGCTCCAAGGCCAAGGGCATGAGCTGCTAAGAGCATGTTTTGTATAGCGGCTGCGCAATTTTGAATTGCATACAATCTTTTTCCTCGAAGTCCGTAGAAACGTTCTACTTTTCCTTCAAGAGAGCAAACTACTATTAGAACAGGAGCTGTTTCAAGCCAGTATTGTTCAAGTGCGGCTTCTGCTATCTTGTGCTTTAATATAGAATCTGTTACTATGATGAAACGCCAATTTTGCAGATTTCCACTGCTTGGCGCATGAGTTGCTGCTTCTATGATTTTATAGAGAATATCCCACGGGATTTCTCTGTCGAGGAATTTTCTTATAGAACGTCTTGTTTTGATACAGTCAAAAGCTTCCATAGAATAAAGTTTGTTTGTGCAAAATAAAAAGATTATGGAAAATTTTTTTAATTTTTTTAGCACTTTGCTATTTATGAAGAGACCTCTGTTTGTTTCTTTTAGTGGAACACACTGCGTTGGAAAAAGCACATTACTTAAAGAGATTGCGAATAAATTGAAAAGGAAAGGGTATTCTGTAATAGAAGTTGAAGAGTATGCAAGAAAAGTTCCAAGAGAATTTCATGGAACTTTAAAAGGTCAGCAATTAATGTTTGAAATCTTGAAAAAAGAACTTGTTAAAGCTTCTACGAAAGACGCTGATATTGTTTTAATTGATAGGTCTCCTATCGATATTATTTATTACATTTTGTTTTTTGCATGCGCCAAACAATGGACTGTTGAAGAAATAAAAAGTTCAGTTAAATTTCTAAAGGATACCTCTGAGCTCATTTCTAAGTTTGATTTACTTTTTTACATCGACGGCGTTGACGCAATTAATATCGCTGATGATGGGTTCAGGTTTACCGACGAGCATAGCAGACACGCTGTTGATCTAATTGCAAAAAGTTTCTATGTCCTTGCGAGGAATCTCGGATTCATAAAGATAAAACAAAAAGCAAATGCCGTAGCTGAAACTGCTAACGAGATAATTGATTTGATAGAATCTAAAATTAGAAACAAATCAAAGAAGTGAAGATTTAAAAATTCATTTTTTATTTTAGTTTAATTATGC
>QMQQ01000009.1 GCA_003648985.1 Candidatus Woesearchaeota archaeon
GCAACGACATTCCCACCAATAGCTTCTGTTGGATCACCAAAGAAAACATCTGGTTTTGCCATTACCTGATTTGTAACATAAACAGCAAGATTATGTTTATCAGCTAACTTCATCAGAACATGCATATGCTTGTTTAACTTCTGTTGTCTTTCTGCAAGAGTTCCCCTGCCAATAAATTCAGCCCTGAAATGCGCAGTTAAGCTATCAACTATAACAAGTTTTACATTAAGTTTATCTTTCTTGATTAACTCGTCTATCTTCTCAGCCAGCAACATTTGATGATCAGAATTAAATGCTCTTGCCATCTTAATATGGCTCAACACATAGCTAGGCTCTAAACCAGCGCCTTCAGCCATTTGCTTTATCCTTTCTGGCCTAAAAGTATTTTCAGTGTCAATAAAAATCGCATAAGGTTCTTTTCCACAAGCTTCATTTAAATGGATATTTACAGCAAGTTGATGGGCAAGCTGTGTTTTACTTGCTCCATAAGGTCCAAATGCTTCTGTTATAGAACCAGTTTCAATGCCGCCGCCAAGCAATGCATCAAAGGCTTTGCTTCCTGTTGTTATCTTTAGCACCTTCTCTCTGCGTTTTAGCAATTCGTCTCCTGTTATAAAATCCATTTTCAGTGCATTCCTTGCAGCAACAATTATCTTTCTTGCATTGCTTTCACTCAAGCCAAGTTCTGCAAGCTCTCCAGGACTTGCAACTGCGACACTCATCAGATCATCATATCCTTGTTCGATCAATTTTTCAGCAGTCGCTGCCCCAACACCAGGCAGGTCATAAATTGTCTGGATTTCTTTTTTTGCCATTCTACTCACCACCAACCTCTTCTTCATTAACACGCTCTTTTAGCAAGGCATATTCATATGCCTTCTGTATTGTAAGTAAAGCCTTCGGCAGATCAGCAAGTCTCAAAACGCTGCTTGTTTTCCAATTCCCGCCCTTATCTTTATATCTTTTCTGAAAAGAAAAAGTCCTATATGTCACAGGATTTCCATCTTTATCAAGCCTTTGATTGCGCCAAATAGTAACACAAACAGCTCCGGCATTAAACCTCTTTTCAGCAATTGCCATATAAACCACCTCGCGTTTTTCTTTTTTATATTTTATTATACAGTAACCTCTTTATATAATTTAACCACACTTGTCCAGTGTCCTTAGCTAAGCAAACTAAAGACACCTAACTTCAAAAGAATAAGAAAAACAACAATTCCAAATACAATCCATTCACCAACCTTTCCTGTTTCAATAAATCCGCTAAGATGCAGTTTTCCAAATGGATGTAAGAAATTAACGCCTTGAACAGTGAACCCATCAATCAGTAGATGCGAAATATAGCCAATAAACAAACCGATTCCGCATGTAGCATTAACAAAATACCAAACTATGCCGCTAAGCACAACCCCTGTTATAGCAGAATGAAAAACCCCTCTATGCTTGAAAATCTTTCCAACAATCTTTACCTTGCTGCCAAACTTTGATCTCGGATTATCTATGTCCGGCAATAAAGACCCTAACAAAACAAACAAAAAGAATAAGATTTTGTTTTCAATCCTAACATAATTTAAAGCAAACAAGCCAACCAAAAAACCAAATACTACATGCGTCTTCCATTGCATTGTTTTACTATTCTACTTTTTCTTCTTTTGCAATTGATTCTTCTGCAGTTGATAAATCTTTCTTTTCAACTTCATTAACTATAAATTCGAGTCTGTCAAACAAAAGATTCTTTACAACTCTTCCTCTAAGCTTAACTTGAGTTCCAATCAATTTCATCTTCACATCATCAAAAGAACCATCCTTATAGCTCATAACATCCTCGCCAATCAAAGCAGTGGCATTTTCCCTGAAAAGAACACATCTTATTATATCGCTTCCGTCATCAATAAAGATATTCAGAACATAAGCAAAGCTCGGTTCTTTAAACAAGCCATGTTTATTACATTTAAATCCTTCAGCACTTGTGCCTTCAGACACTTCAACTTTCTTTATCCTTTTTCCACATACAGGACATACCTCATAAAAAGTAGGATCGAAAACCTGTATAATCGTACCGACTATCTCAACATTCAAATCTCCTTCATTTAGCTCAATAATCTTTTTTTGTTCTGGTGTCGGCAGCTTAACTTCGCCTATCTCAACGTCTGGTGGATTAATGATAATATTTCCTTTATCACTAAGATGAATTTCTTTCCTACCGTTCCTTTCCCTAACATATCCATTTTCAATCTTTATCAAATCTCCTTCGCTAATCTCATTAAGCTTGTCAGCTATGCTTCCCCATAAAACAACCCTAATCACATCACTTTCATCACCTATCATCAAACTTCCAACCTTTCCTTGCTTGCCATCAGGAGTTTCAAATTCCCTAGCTGTTCCTAGTTGTAGCACTTTTCCAGCAACTTCAACTCTCCTCATCCCAACTAAAACATTCTTTATCTGGATTCTTCCTTCAACAGGCTCAAATAGCTTAACGCCTAGCTCATTTGCAACAATATGCGCTGCTCCTTCTTTGCTCACTAAGCCAGAAAGTTGTTCTATCTTTTTTTCAATCATCTGATTTATCTCATCATCAGAAAGTCCTTTTTCTTGCTTTATTCTCCCAATTATGTTTTCAACAGGAATCTTAAACATCAGTTTTTCAATTCAAAATTATTTTTTAAAAATATTTATGTTATCGAAGATATATTCAGCACAGTTTTAAATTGTATTCCTTCAACATTGAATTGAAAAGTACCATTCAAGTATTCGCTTTCTGCATTAAAAAGTATGGTTGCATTTTCAACGCAAGGCAAAGAATCGCATTTCTCAAGCACCGAAACAAAAACGTTTATCTTATCAAACAAAGAAAAATATTTTTCCAAATCAGGACTGAATTCAACCCATTTGCCGACTATTGCAGAATCAAGCCCTCTCAAAGTTGAACATCTTACATAGCCTAAAAATTTTCTTGAAAAAGAATCGTATGTCAGATTGAGGATTTCACATTCTTCCTTTTCTGATTCTATTCGCTTAAGCTTAATCTCATTTAACATTTTCTCAAACATAGTCTTATAACTAAAAGGCGTCCTCGTTGATCCATTCAGAAGCAAAGGATTAAGCCCTTTCAGTTGCTTAAATACCTCTTCAATCTCATATCTTAAGCTTAAATCATAAGAAAGCGCAGCATCGCTTAAAGAAATTCCTTCCTTAATCACATTCATCGCAGCTCTTCCCTTTCCCTGATCAAATTCTTTTGGCTTGGCAAAAAATAACAGGCTAAGCATAAAAACAAATAGAAAAACCAAACCAACCCAGTACAGCACAGCTCCTTTTTTTCCGCATAACATTTTATGCAACAATAACTGGAATGCCGCTTTCTGGCATTTCTATTTTAAGATCTGAAACAAACAACCCAACATAATGCTCCTCTCCATCAAAAACAAACTTCTTTGTAACCAAAGCACCTTCCAAAGGCCTTTCTCTGAACAACTCAACCCAATTGAAAATATCTGTTATTATCTTAAAAAAGCCTTCATGAAAATCTCCTTTCCATAGAAAAGTTCTATTATCCAAAACAAGGTATGTATCTTTAAAATATTTCAAGAAAGGCTTTGTTGCATTCTTCCATCGTTCCCAAGCAGCATCACTTTCCTTTGCCTTAATCATCAACTCCAGCATAGTTTCATTGCCTACTTTTGTTTTAAGATAAACGCTTAAAATATAATCATATCTTAGCTCATTTAAACCATCTTCAATAATCAATGCTTCTCTTTCCAAAGGCGAAACAGCTAAAGTATGAATAAGAAAATAAAGCAATGCAACAAAAGCAATAAAAACAATCAAATCAATTACATCTTCAAGCATTTTAGATCAGCCTCCTTATGTAAATAATAAGTTCATCAACTCTCTCATCACTGCCATTCCTTACTATAACAGGAAAATTCAACTTTCTATCCTCTTTCCAATAAAAATTCTTTCCAACAATCATTTTGCCACTATTAACAAGCTCGAGTGCAAAATTATAATCCTTACTTGACTTAGTCTTATAGCATTGTTCAAGCGTTTTGTTTGTAAATCTATCAAGCTCGATAATGCCTAGCTCGTCTCCAAAACAACCAAGTAAGAACCTATAAGCAATGATTTCTTCATTTAACATATCAGGAAATGCAGCAAGCCTTGCCTTAATCCTACTTATCAAACCGACAAAAGAAAAAACTGCTGTAAGCAGAACTATAGAAAAAATAGTCCAAAAAATATACTTTTTCGCAATAGCATATGCACTAACCATTAAACATCACCAAAAGCACTCAAAACATCTTTTGCTTTTTCAGGAGGATATCTTAAAATAAGTGTATCCTTACCCATATCCAATCTAAAAACGTATGCCGTTCCCTTATAAGCATTCGCGATCTTTCTTGCAAAATCTCTTAACTCAACACTATCGCTGTAATACAATCTCAAGTCACTGCTATCGCACCTAACAATCAAATCTATCTGCTTCTCACCGTCAACTAAACCTTTTAACTCAAGAATCTTAACCAATTCACGACCTATATCAGCTTTTTCATCATCGCACTCAGATTTAACATCAAACCCAAGCAAAGAAAAATCCTGAGTAAAAATCTGATATTCTTTACGAAAGTGCTCTCCATCTGGAAGCCCAAGCAAAATCTTGTTATCATATTTCAAAATTTTTGAACTCTCCAACGGACACAAAACATTAAATTTACCAATTGGATGAAAAATTCCTTCTGCTTTTTTCCAGCTAAAATTTTTATTCCTTATTATAATCATATTCTCCTTTACATCGCAACTATATTTTTTCAGATCAGGAACTATACTTATCATGCTCCAACCATTTCCATCAAATGCAAAAGCGGCTTCAGCAGCAAGACCAAGATTTCTTGCAAAAACAACTCTTTGGTTAGATTCGCTGTTTGCAGATTTATATGTAAAATCGAGCATAACTTTTAGAACAGCAACAACAACCAAAATCTCAAAAATCAATAACAAAACGCTTGCTCCTTTTTTTCCAATCATTTTTGTTTATTTATAGTTACAATCCCACATGTTTCATTTCCTTTAGGCGATAATTTTTTTATTTGTAATGCAATATACTTATCACCTTTATCGGACTCGATAGAAAAGGAACTAAAAGGCACGTCATCCTTTTCCAAACGAAATATTTCCTTACCTCCTCTCTTCACCCATATCAATCCTTTGCAGCCGACAGCACCGAAATGAATTTCATATCCAGCAGGAATAAAAATCAAAACAGCATCAACCTCATCAGGCTTAAGTTTGCTTGCTGCCTCAAGCAGATCAGTCAAGCTTTTCTTTAATTTTCCTTCTGCTGTCAGCGTAGAACACTTTGATAAAACCAAAATAACAGGAAGAAAAATAACAATAGCTAAAATTAAAGAGACTAAAAATCTTAGCGGAATTGCTCCTTCTTTCATCTTATTTTTCTGGCGGTGCAGCAGGACAATGTCCATCAGGGATATAACCATACTTGTTGCATATTTTTATCTGGTCTTGCGTACATCCAGTAGCAGACTGGCCTTCAGGACATCCATTCTCAGTTTCTGCATATATACAAGGACACTTATCCAACATATTCCTAATGCCGTCACAATCACAATCGTACAGCTTGTTAAGCTCAGTTCCAATTACTCCTGCTTGCTTTCTAAAAGTTCCAGTAAACCAGACAATCACAACAGCAAGGGCAACCAACAAAATTATAATCAAAACAACCAATTGCATAGGCAACATTCCTTTTTTCATTAAACTGCACCTCCACAAATCTTGTTATAAAGTGTTTCGTTTTCCCATTTAAGCCAACTACCATGCATCTTACAATAATAATTAGCGCATTTCTTTGCTGTTTCTGAAAAAACACCTTTTCGCTCAATCAATTCAGATAGCAATCCTGGAACTTTTAAATCCTTTTTTTCCTTCCAAAAGAAATTAATTACATCAAACACATCAAGGAAAATAAAAACATCCTTTAAGTCACTAGCATTTAATTTCTTTTCTTCAATGCCAATTAAAGTATTAACAAATTCATCAGAACAATTGCCAAGCTCAGCTCCAGCCCAGGTTTTCAAATCATTCCTGAAGCGTTTGGCAAGAGATTTTGCATGTTCAACATTACCACAACAAAGCTCACTACCAACAAGCTTAAATTTGACCTTATAAAGAGTTTCTCCATCAACCATCTCACCATAAAAATCAACTACTGGTGCAAAAAAGGTAAAAGACTTGGAGCAGTTTTTCTGTGTTCCCTTGCTAAGATTTTCAGCATTTATATCAGATAAAGCTGAATTAAGAAGCTCGTCTCCTTTTTCATTATAAAACTCACAAATCAGTTGCTCATTTTCTTCGCACTTTAAAAAAGGATAATTCTCCTTATAGCCTGTCATCCCAGTAAAAAACCAATGTCTAAACCATTCATTTATCGCAATATCTTCATAATTGTCGCCAGTTTTTCCACCGAGATCTCTCGTTAGAAAGAAGCAAAAATCAGCGTACGGCATACCATCAATCTGTGTTTTTCTATAAACAACAGTATTATCAAAGTGATCTTCTAAGCTACCTGTCCAAAACTTCTTTTTGTCTGTTAAAATAAACTCCCTATCAGTCTCGTCAAAAAAACAAGAAATATTATAAGTCTGCCTACCTTGATTTCTCCATCTCTCAACATCCTTGAAAAAGCTTTCAGGCTTCACAAAACCAACCCTGCTTAGATTTACCCAACACCAATCTACAAGCTTATTATTCTTTGTAAACAAAGATATCTTCAAAACACTATATTCAATAGAACCACCAAGCACACTTTCTTTCTTTTCCTTGTATAAATTTTGAAATCTAATCTCAGCACCACCCATATCGTCAGGCGGATCTGGTAAGAAAATATAACATCCAGGCCAATCTCTGTGTCGCGTCTTGCCATATTTATTAAGCTTGTAGCAAAGAGTTTCAAAATAATCTTTTACTTTCTTTTCAACGATTTCTTTTTCCTCGACACGCATTTCTTCAGCGCCGATCTTAACCACTTTTGTCAAACTCTTCACTGCTCTAAACAGCTTTGGAAAAAAGGCATGCGGTCCACCAAAAAAGATAGAAATAATAAGCAATGCAGCAAGTATCAAAGCAATCCATTTAATTAACCAATTCATTGCCATTTTAAAATATTCCAAAAAGATTTTCAGCTATTTTTTTCGCGCCTTCACCAATATGTCTATAAAATATAATGACAAAAACCAAGAGAGCAATCAGTATTAAAATAACCAATATCGTTCTCATTGCTATACCTTTAACCCCAAATTTTGCACGGTTCATAAGCGCCCTCGCCCCAAAAAAATTTTTGATAAAAACGATACCAAGTTTTAGGCATATCGTTTGGATCAACGAGGTAAATGCCATTAAGTTCTTTGTCTTCACCTTCAAGGACAGGAACATACCATCTACCTTTTGAAAAATCAGAATATATCACTTGATAAATATGCTTTCCTTTTATCTCCTTCGGAATAAGAACCCTCATTCCAACAGGTTCCTGAAGTAAGTTCCATAAAAGCTTGTCTTTCTTCTTCTTTGTCCTTAAAAATTCATTGAATTCCCAAGCAGCAATATCAACATCAGAATCAATCTTCACAGTGTAGCATGGAAAACATTGATCGCCAGATTCACCGCCAAGCACATTATTATATCGTCCGTCAGCAAACATCCATTTGCAGCGCAGCATAAGCTCAGCAAGCCGTTCCATCACTTCCTCTTCATTCCCTTTTATCGTTTTCTCTTGCGTAAAGCAGAGTAGAGGCGCGACATGAACATTTACTTTAACAACACCAACTTCAACATTCACTAAACTCTTAGCTCTAGCCAAAACACTTGCCCTGCATTGCATTTCGAGCTGTGTTCCCTCTGCCTTAGAAGCAAACATTCTCACAACAGCAAAAACAACAATAAATCCAATTATAACTATCATTATCGTTACCAAAAACTTTGCCTGCCCGCGCTTATTTAAGTATAGCATGTCTTATCCTCATAACAATAGCTAAAAACATCAACCCAAGAGCAATCGCAATAATAATCAGCAAAAGTGTTTTCGTTGTTAAGCCTGAGCTTTTCTTCCAATCGCTCATTCTACTGGAATACAACAATACGGCCTTGTTTCATTAGTTATCTTCGGACAATCACTATTCTTAATCGTTGCCATTCCGTATTCGCTGCAAGGCTTTTCTTTGCATACACCCCCCCTAGCTTCACAGCTTACCAATCCTTTACTAAACAATCTAAACTTCCCTGTAAAGAAAATAATCATTATTGAAAGAACAACTAAAAGCAAGACCGCAATAACTAAAATCCTAAGCACAGTAGCCTGTCCTTTTTTAGCAGCCAGCATCATTTTCAGTTTTTGTATCATCAATACAGCAAAGCTCTCCAGCTCCTACATCTTTAAAACTCCCATATTGTTCATGATACCCATCAGGACAGGTTGGTCCAGGCATAACGACACCATGCACCCTTGCACCTTGTGTATTCTTAAAGCAACTCTCAGTACAGCTTATCTCAGTTACTGTTGTAACCTTCTTGCCAAAAATTCCCATCTTACCAATGAACATTGCGACCAAAACAACAAGAATTACAAGGGCAATCGCTGCTATTATAATAACAGTAATAGGCAAACCTTGTCCTTTTTTCCAAATCATAATCTCACCTCTTTTATCTACCTACTTAATCTTTAGTATTTTATAAATTTATCTTATTTATTCGTCCCATCAGGAAGGTTAAAAAATTTTATTAAGATTTAGCATCTTTGTAAAAAAGGGTGAATCTGTGTTTCAGATAAAAATCAAAACATCAACGCGAGAACAAGGTATCGACATAACGTCACAGATAAAGCAGCTTGTACAAAAAACAGGAATTAAAGAAGGCATTTGCTTTCTATATTGCCTGCATGCAACAGCAGCCGTCACAGTAGCTGAAAGCTATGATCCAAACGTCTTAAAAGACATAACAAATTGCCTGAACAAACTCATTCCAAAAGGAAAGTGGCTTCATGACAGGATTGATAATAATGGCGACGCGCACATAAAGGCAGCAATCGTTGGCCCAAGCCTTTCAATACCGATTCAAAACAAAAAACTTGCACTAGGCACATGGCAAAACATCATTCTTTTAGAATTCGATGGCCCAAGAGAAAGAACCATTCTATGCAAAATCCAAGGTGAATAAAAATGCAATGCGACCTATGTGGTGCAACAAAAAATCTTGTCAGGGCAAAAATCGAAGGAACAGAATTAATTGTATGCCAGGAATGTGCAAAATTCGGTACCATTCTCGGCCCAATTAAAACAAAACAAGAAAAAGTTAAGAAAAGAAAAGAAAAGAAATCAACTACAAAACAAACAATCAAACCAAGCACAGAAGAAGAGATTCTTATTATAAACCCCAATTACCCGACCATAATTAAAAAAGCAAGAGAAAAACTTGGCTTAAAACAATCAGAGTTTGCCAAACTCATAAGAGAAAAAGAAAGCGTTGTTCACAAACTCGAAACCGGCGAACTTGAACCATCAATAAAACTAGCAAAAAAACTCGAACACATACTAAAGATAAAACTAATCGAGCAATATCACGAACCCTGAAGCAACCGTTCTAATTCTTCTTTTTTCTGAAAACCATGCAACACTTTTCCATCAACAACAACAGTCGGAACAACTTCAATATTAAAATTCTTCATCAAAGTCTTTATGGCTCCAGAATCAAGCCCAACATCAAAAGAATACACCCTCACATTAGGATATTTCTTTCTCAAATAGCTCAATATAATTCCTTGATCACCGCACCTATCGCATTTTTTTGGCTCATTAGAATAGAAATAAAGAATAAGGTGCAAATCCTTCTTACATCGCTCTTTTACCATCTTCAAAAAAAGCCAATGTCTTATCTGAAGAAGACTGTAATATTTTTTAAGCTCAAGCACACCAGGATCGTCCATTCCTTTCTGCCTCTCCATATAATTTAGCTTTCCACCTATTTGATAAAGCTCTTCAGCAAGGCCTGGCAATTCACTGCTGCAAGGCTGCTCTTCAGCAAGCAAAAACTGCAATTCTAAATCCATAATCCTTGTTTTCATCTCTCTCTCAAGCTTTGCAAGCTTGCCAATCTTAATGTTCGCAATACCTCCTCCAAGCATAACACCAATAAGAAAGATCAAAATCGTTAAAACAAGCGCAACCAAATACCTTCTTAAAATAACTTTCTTCCTATCTACCATTTTATCTGCCGCCCGAATAATTTATTGATCAAAGTCCAAAACCACCAAAAACCAAACAAATAATAATAAATCAAAACATACAAAAGATAACTATATTTTATCTTGCTTCGTTCCCTTGAAAAAAGTTTTGCAGAATAAATAATCAAAAATCCAAGCACAAAGCAAGAAGCAGTAACGATTATAAACTCGTTTCCAAAATAAAAAGGATTTAAATTCAACTTTAACATCTTTATCGCGTCTAAAAACCCAAGCAATTTTATAGATCTAAATAAATGCGCAATAGACTTAGCGAGAATATAACAAGAAAATCCAGCCGTGACCAAAACCAAGCCAACTGAAATCAACGACGTCGGTAGAACAAAAAGCCCCAAGTTATTCCTTTGCTTAAACAAACTTCTATGCCTAAGCAGATTCACTATAAATCCAGTATACCATCTAAGCCTCTGCCGAAGCAATGGCAGAAATCTATTAGGAGCAACAGTAAATACCTCTGCTTTTATTGAATTCTCAATATCATATCCTTTTGCCTGTATCCTCAAGGCAACCTCTATATCTTCAGTAAGATTTCCTTCATCGTAATAGCCGTAACGTTCAAAAAATTTCCTTCTGTACGCTGAAAATGGGCCAGGCGTAACATGGATACTTCCGAGCAAAGCAAAGGCCTTTCTCAAAAAAACACCAAGCAAGTATTCCATAGCCTGTATCCTTCTCCAAAATCCTTTTGGCTTATACACCTTAAGAGCAGGCGTCACAGCCATGACAGTAGGATCATCAAAATAACCAACCATTCTCTTTAACGCATCCCTACTCACAAAACTATCTGCATCCAAAGAAACAATCAATTCGCTTTTTGTTCTTTTTATTCCATAATTCAGTGCGCTTGCCTTTCCGCCATTCTGCTTTTTAAAGACCTTTACCAAACCTCTATTCGCATTCTCGAACCTTTTTGCAATTTCATATGTCCTGTCAGTTGAACCGTCATCAACAACAAATATTTTCAGCTTGTTTCTTGGATAATCAAGCTTTAGCAAACTCCTCAATGTTTTTGCAATTGTACGCTCTTCATTATAAGCAGGAACTATTGTCGTAACGCTTGGAAACCTTTTCGGCTTTGGGTCATCAAGCCTTTCCTTATTATCAAGAATCAAAAATAAAAAGAACAAACTTGAATAAAGACCAAAAAAGCAAACTATACAGAGCAAAATCGTTTCAAAGTTCCATATCATTGCTCAACCGCCTCTGGATTATAACTATAAATCTCAACAAAAGGATTTTCAAACTCCTTTTTAAAAATTTTATTCCTCAAAACAAAAAGCAATCCTTTTTCTTCATTGTTCCAAATCCTTTCCCTCATTTCCCTATCAACCCAGATATAACTTACATTATACTCATCGAGAAATGCCATTGTCTTTCTCAAACTATATGATTGAAAGATCGCATTCAAATCATCAATCCTTTCTCTCGCATCTTTCGTATAAAGAAGCAGATCATCCATAACAACAGCCCTATTTGCAACTCCCTCAATCATAAATCCTTTCTCCCTATCAGTTAACACAACAGCATCTTCTCCACTATGCGCTCCCAACCAAACCAAGCCATCAAGCTGCTCTTGCAAAGGCTCTGATTTAACAAAGCCAACAAAAGCAGTAAGCATAGAAAATGCAATCCCAAACAAAACAACTCCAACAACAATTCTCTTAAAGAATTTAAGAGTCCATCTCATCTTTATAAATCTATAAAGACCTGTTCCGCTAATCCAGCAAATCAAAAATGATATGTAATAAAACAGAAAATTAAAATAAAAGCCAACAAAAAAAGCCAGAACTATGCTGCTAAAAAGCAAGACCCTTTTCTTCTGCTTCCATAAAAAGTATAGGCCCATCAAGAAAAAGACTATGCAAAAAAAACCATTCCCTGTTCTACTTCCCAAATCAGAAAGCACAACCTTCACTGCATTACTCCTCACTATAGGCAAAGTAAGATTTTTTATCAAATATCTGAGATGAACAAAAAAAGCCAGCAAGATGATTAAAAGGTACTTCCTCTTTCCATATCCCCTTTCTTTATAGATAAACAAACTCAAAGGCACGCTAACAATGCCGACTGGAGAAAAAAGAATCCCAATTAAAAAACAGATAACAGAATAAATCATTCTTCTTTCAGATATCTGAAAATAAATGCCAAGGATGATAAAGAAAACACAAAAAGCATGTGCAGTAGCAGAGTAAAAGAGAAAGAAAATAGACGGAGAACAGACCATTAAAAATAATGTTGAAAAAGTTCTCAAAGGCTTATAATTCAGTCTCCTCATTACCAAATAAAGAAAAACAAAACTGAAAGAACCAACTACAATGCTAATAATCGGAATGATCTCGGCCGGCAAAAGATAAACAAATCTGATCAAACTGAACCCAAGTTCCCTTCCAACAAGATCTCTACCGCTAAGCTTGCCAGCAACAGATAAAAGATAATAGCTCTCGCCAAAAGGAAAAAACCTGCCAAAGCGCAAGAAATAAAGAGAAAGCCCAAGCCCTAAAAATATCAGCAAAGATACAGTGCAAACCAGTTTATTTGAAAGCTTCATCTTGTTTTCAACTCGCAAGTTCTTTTATAGATTTTTGTTTCGCCATCTCTAACCAATTCAAAACAATCAGGTTCAGCAAAAGCTAAATGCTCTATGCCAAAAATCTTTTTAGTGAAACCTGAAAAAACAAGATATTCAGCATTGTAATCGCACATAGTCCTAACAGCATCTGTCTTGAACGGCGTTAAGTACAGCCTTTTTATATCAACCTCTCTCATCAATACATCTTTTGAAAAAAGCCGATTCGTATCTGCAATATTCTTTCTCTGAGCAATAGCAGCTACCATGCTGCCTTCTTGCAAACTCGCTACAATAACAGCATCCTCAGGAGTATGTTCTCTTAACCATTTCATCGCTTTTATGCTATCCTCAGACGACACCAACTTCTTATGCTCATTCAACAAAACGAATCCAAAAAAGATATTCATCAAAATAACAAAAATGAGAAAACCAGCAACAAGCTTTTCCTTTACACCATCAAACTTAGTTTTTGATAGATACCTGTAAAAGTCTTCAATAAACCTGATAAAAATCAAACCAACAAAACAACTTACTAAAAGCAAAATCTCCTTCTCAGCTAAGAACCTAAACAAGTAAAAAACAAAGGAAGCAATGAAAAAGCTTGTCAGAAGATAAACCCTCTTATCTTTGCTCACAAAGAAATATTTGTAAATTAAGAAAACAACGCAAAGAAGCGGAATAGCACCAACATCCCGAACAAATTTTAAAAAATCAACAGCATACCTGCTATGCTTAGCATTTTGCCAGAAAACATCTATTCCATGCATTAATAGTGCGCCCTTGAATAGAACCAAATAAATCCAGATAATATAAACAAAGAAAAAAAGTAGAACCTCGAGCTCTATTCTCCTCTGCTTCAGCCTTTCAAACTTTACCAATAACAAATAAATCAAAAATCCAACCCCGATCAATACAGCAGAGACATGAATAAAAGGCAAAAGCAACATAATAATAGCAATATACTTTAAATTGTGCTCCCTCATATTCATTAAAAACTTAATCAAAACAAGATATACCAAAACAGCAATAATCAAAGTGGAGAAAGAAAAAACATCAGCAAAAATCACAGGCATAACAGCACAAGCAAAACTCGCTAAAATCGCAATTCGCTTATCGCTAATTACATCTCTGCTAATCCAGTAAAAAAGAAGAAACAAACCAGCCAAAAACAGATTCGGCAAAAGCTTGAACAGCAACATCTTCGGCAAAAAAACATCAAAAAAAGCATAAACAAAATATCCAAGTGGAAGAACAACTACCTTTTTTCCGCCAAAGCTAAGCTGGTCGTACGTTGGAAAAATCTTTTTCTCAACTAACTGAAGGTTTCTCACTTCTTTGTAAGCATCCAGAACCAAACCGGGCTGTTGGAAAGTGAGGTACAGCCTAACACCCAATAGGATTAAAAAAAGCAGTGCTAACAGCTTCGTCTCGTTTCGCATTCCAGAAAAATCTTTTTAAATTTTAAAAAGATTGTTATCCAATGCGTTTACTGCTTGGCGTTCCATTCCTCGACGAATTTCTTTCAGAATGTTTTGGTTCTGGCAGCATAACCACGGTATATGGCCCTGCCGCAACAGGAAAAACGCTTTTCTGCCTGCTCATCGCAAAATCAGCATCAAAGATCGGAAAAGTATTCTATATTGACTCTGAACATGATTTCTCTATAGAAAGATTCAAGCAAATAAACAAAACCTGGCAAGAAGACCTTAAAAACATCATCATATCAAAGCCAAAATCATTCACAGAGCAAAAAAAGATCATCTTTTCCTTAACTCCAAAAGGAGCTTCTGCTATTATTGTCGACTCGATAACAAGGCATTACCAAACAGCAGGATATCCGATAAAGGATCTTGAAAGACAGCTCATCATAATAAGAAAATTAGCAAAAGAAAACAATATTCCGATAATCCTAACGAGCAGAGTATTTACAGATCCAGAGAAAAAAACATATCACCTTTATGGTGAACAAGTCATTAAAACATATTCAAAATATTTGTTAAAGCTTGAAAAAGCAAAAAAAAGCATAATTGCAGAATATAAAAACAAAAAGAAATTTTTTAGAATCGGCACAGAAGGGATCATTCCTCCATGAACTCCTCAATCTTCCCAGGAAACTCCTCGTCCTTCTGTATCTTTCCTTTATTTTTCAAATACTCTCTTGCAAGAATATAAAATACCAATCCGAGTGCTTTTTTTCCTTTATTATTACACGGAATAGCAAGATCAATATTATTTACTTGATTGTTCGTATCGCAAAGCGCAACAATTGGAATCCCCCTCTTTAAAGCATCTGCAACAGCGTTCCTATCAGGCCAGGCATCAACAACCAATAAAACCTTCGGCTCTATATAGTTCTTCAAATTAGGATTTGTCATTATGCCAGGTGGATACCTCGCTGGATATGCCATTGCTCCTGTATATTTAGCAAACAATTCAATGGCCTTCCATCCATTTTCCCTCCTACTAACAACAAGTATATCCTCTGCTTCATAGTTTGCCAAAAACTTGGCAGCAATCTTTAACCTTTCATCAATTTTCTGCAAATTAAGAATAGATAAGCCATCAGGCCTTGTTTTATAAATAAATGGCTCCATATATTTTGTTTTAAACTTCGTACCTATATGTACTCCTGCCTTTAAATAAACGTCCTGCGGCACCAAAAACTGCTGTTGTTCTGTCATCCTTCCCTTGCTTCTGCTCACGATTTAAAAATATTTCGTGTTTCAGTGTTTCAGGCATCTGTTCTGAATTTAGAAAATTTTATTTTGTAATTCTCTCCTCAGTTTTAGATTCTTCTTTAATTTTTAATTCTAAGAAATTTTCAGCTATTCTTTCGGGATCAAAAAATTCATCCACGCTTTTTCCTGTATGTGATTCAAAATTCTTATCTTGATAATCTTCTCTTAGCCTATACATTTCAATAAATCTATCGACAAGTTCAGTTAGAAGCTTTTTATCTGGCACAGACTCTCTGATTATACAACCATTTTTATCTACTTGTGCAAATCCAGAATACATGAAATAGCGCCAGAAAGCCTCTACAACCAATTTTGTATTTTCATCAATAGATACTGGTCTTAGTATGTCTCTTGCAACTTGTCCAGGATTTACTCCAAGATAAAATCTTAAAAGTTCCAGAGCAAATGCCTCTCGGATAACTTCGTATGTCAAATGTGTATCCCAGCTAATCCAATGGGAAAGTTCAGATTTTTCTTTCGGTGTTAATCTTTTATCCTTAATAGAATTTCTTATTGATTGTTCTATAAGCAACAATCCACCGCATTTCCCTCCTCTCCGAGCCATGTTTACATAACTCCTTATTCCTTTTATTTCTTGGCATGCATAAGCAATAGGACCAGTAAAATGATCTTCTGTAAAATTGAATTTAAGACTATAAAAAGTTCTGTATAAGCCAGAAAGTAAGCGCGAAAATACTTCTCGATTTATATCTGAATCTTCTTCTTGATGTATTCTTAAAACTTCTTCTAAAGCTTTTTCTCTCTCCATTATTTTTAATGTTGCTATTGTAAGTGCCTCGGCTATATAACAATTTACTACATCTCTAAGAGATACACCTTTCATGGCTTCCCTATCAAAAAGTTTACTCCAAAAAGAAGGTTCAGACCCGTATCTAATTTTGGGCTGGATTTCAACAGGGATATGCGTGTCTGGATCAAGAGGATTCGCTCTTTTAATATATATTTCAATAAGTCCATGATAGCGTTCATATTCCTCGGGTTCAAGAGGAGATGATAAAGGATACATAGGAACTGAAAAACTAATGCTTTTTTTAAATTTTTATTGTTTTTATTGTATTTAATTTTAAAGAATAAATTTCTTAAGTGACCTTAAGGCATCATAAATTTATTTGTTCTTTTTTAATTTCATAAGAAACATAGGTATATTTTTTTCATCAAGAACTATAACATTTTCTGGATATTTGCGATGGGGTTTTTTGGCTTTTACTTCTATTTTTAGATTATTAGCGATACAATCTATTTCGTATTTGTTTTTATAATAATAGATTTCTCCAAATTTTCTGTACAAGTGTTCTTGAACTATGTGCTCGTACAAGGCACTTTCTAAAAACTCAGTCGAAGTCCAAAAAGCAGCAGCCCTTAGTAAAAGAGGGTCCCTGAAAAATATCTTTTTTTCTTTTCTGAATTTAATTTTTCCGCTTCCTTTCCAATATACAATCTTGAGCAGATACATATTTTCAAATATCTCCAAATAAGTCCTAACAGTTTTATAATCAATTCCTATATCCGAAGCTATGGCTTGATAGGAAATAGCAGAAGGAATCTTAGTTAAAAGTGAAGAAAATATCTCAAAAGCAAGCTTAGGGCTTAGGCCTATTTTTAAGATCTCACTTTCTATAGCATCAACAATTTCCTGTAAAAAAGCATGAGTATTATCCAAAGCTCCTAAAAAACCTCCTGTTAAAAGATACTTTTGAAATTTCTTTCTTATTTCAGATTCATTTAGCTTTACTTTGAAAAGTTCAAAAAATTCCGGAAAACTTAAAGGCAAAACTTCAATTTTCCTTCCAAAACCCATTCGTCCAGGAAAAAGTTCTGCTTGCTTTCTAACTTTCAATGTCAATGATCCAGAAACTGCCAGCACAGAATCTTTGAATTGTCCTCCATCTATAAAACCTTTCAGAGGCCTCCACCAATTAGCAAGGCTTGTTAC
>QMQQ01000010.1 GCA_003648985.1 Candidatus Woesearchaeota archaeon
ATGTAAACAATCTGGTGAAACTATAAAATAGAAAGATTTATATATCATATGATATACAATATATATCATGAATACAGAACTCGAGCTTTTAAAATTAATTTATTTAAATCCTGGAATTTATGTTAGATCTTTGGCTAGAAAATTAAAGCTTGGCATGCCGTCTGTTAAACATGGTCTGAATAAATTAATTAAAAAAAGATTAGTAAAGTCAAGAAGAGAAGGAAGAAACCTGAAATTTTATATTAATTACAAAAATAAGTTGGTTATTCCCTCTTTGTATAACATTGAATATTCTAGAATTTTGAAACTTCCAAAACACGTTCAAGATGCTGTTTTTGATTTTTTAAAAATTCTTAAAAACAAGCCAGTACTGAGTTTAATTTTTGGTTCTTATGCTGTTGGCGATTATACAAAGCAAAGTGATTTAGACATTTTACTTGTATTCAATGAGGCAGAAGAAGAAATAGAAGAAAAAGCAAAAATTATTTCAGGGAGATGTAATGTTAAGCTAGAACCTGTGTATCTATCATGGCGGGAATTCAGCAAAAAATTTTTTGATAGAAAGGATGAATTTATGAAACAGATTAAAAACAATAAAATCTTGATAAACGGCATAGAATGGTGGGTGTTGCTAGAGAATGAAGTTGCCTAATTGGAGGGATTGGGTTAAGAGCAAAAGATTGTGCAGGAGATGGCTTAATGATTTCTGCGAAAGGTTTTGCTTCCAAGTCGCATAACGCAACTTTATGTGCAGTAATCTGGTTTTATTATCATCAACACAAAAAGCTTGATGAAAAAGATATCGAGTTAATAAAAGAAAGTATTGATAAGGAAGATATCGAGATTATTACAAAAACAAAAGATTTAAGGGAGAGAGCGAGTTATGATGTTTCCGCTAGTTTTGAACTTTGTTTAGTGGAAAAAGCAAGAAACAATACTGTTTCTTTTATTAATAAAGTGAAGAAAATTTTGGAATAAAAATTTTTGTGCCAACCAATCTCCAAAATCTTTAAAAATCAATACCTTTCCCCTATATAGAATATAGAAAATATATAGGGGGTGACAAAATGGTTCTGGGCGAAGCATATAGAATGCCTCTATGGGCAAACGAGACTGGAAGGGGAAATGTTCTGTATGATGATGTGGACAAGTATGATGATGGTTATTTTAATAGTGATGAACTAAGCTTTGCTGTTGGTTCTTTGAAAAGAATTGGTTGTAGTGAAAAAGAAATTCGAGGGTTTTTAACTCAGTGTGGGAAGGAAAAGATTCCATTAAGACCTGCTGTTAATTTTTATACAAGAATGCCGAGTATACAGCACGAGGATAAGCTTGATTTACTTTCAATTGTGAAAGATGGACCTCAATATGGCATAACACCGGATCTAGTTGCGGAAGTTATTGAAGCAGCCGGGGATGTTGCTTTAGGTTTGCACATAATTCATCGCAAAGTATATTTTGAACGCATAGGACAACATTATGATCCAATTGCTATAGCACGCTATGTTCGTAGACTTCCTCTAGAAAAAAAGTTTGAACTTCACCTTGGAATTGTAGAGCATTTACACCTGAAGAAGAGACCTAAGAATAGAAAGCCACGTATGGAGTCGTTATTTCCTGAAGAAAAACAAGCAATTCATCCGCTTGGATTAAGTTCTTTAGAAGATGTTTTCCATCTTGCTGATGGAATGGGTCAGAAATTTTAGTATTGTTTAACCTTTCTCCATTTTGTTCCTTCTTTTGTGTCGAAAAGTTCTATTCCATGTTTTTTTAGTTCTTCTCTTATTGCGTCTGCTTTTTTCCAGTCTTTTTGTTTTCTTGCGTTTTCGCGCTCTTTGATCAAAGCAAGCTCTTCTTCTGTAAGCGGAATGAGTTCAAATTCGAGTGCTAAGCCGAGAATTTTTTCGAGTTGTTTCATTAAAGAATAGACATTTTGGGATTCTTCTTTGTTCAAGTCGAGCAAGTTTATTTCGTGGATAAAGCTGTGCAGTGCTGCTAATGCTTTTGGAGTATCAAGGTCATCATCCATTGCTGCTGTGAATTCGCGCATGAAAGCGTCGATTCTCGGTTGAGCAATATCTTTTCCTTTTTCTTTATCGTTGTTTTTCATACGCCATGTAAAATCTTTTATTCGTTCGAGTGTTGATTTTGCAGCATCGAGTTGTTTTAAGGAAAAATCAAGCTGCTGTCTGTAATGGGTTTCAAGAAAAACGAGTCTTAATTCTTGGCCTGAATATCCTTTTTCTTTTAGATCGCGAAGAGTGTAGAAGTTTCCAAGAGATTTGCTCATCTTTTTTCCTTCGACGAAAAGCCATTCGTTATGGAACCAGTAGCGAACGAATTCCTTATCAGCATATGCTTCTGATTGGGCTATTTCGTTTTCATGATGAGGGAAGATTAGATCAACACCACCAGTGTGAATATCAAATGGTTGACTTAGATATTTAGTTGACATGACACTACATTCTATATGCCAACCAGGTCTACCTTTTCCAATTTCTGTTTCCCAAAAAATGTCGCCGTCGCTTTCTTTCCACGCTTTCCATAAAGCGAAGTCTGATGCGCTTTCTTTTGCATATTCATCCTGGCTTACTCTTGCGCCTGCTTTTAGTTCTGCTACTTTTACTTTTGACAGTTTTCCATAATCTTTAAATTTTGCAACAGAAAAATATATGCTGCCGTCTTCTGCTTTATATGCATAACCTTTTTCCATGAGTGTTTTGATTACGTTAACCATGTCTTTTATGTGCTCTGTTGCTTTTGGATAAACATCTGCTGGAAGGATGTTCATTTCCTTTAAATCTTCGAAGAATGCTTTTGTGTAAAATTCAGTGATTTCTTTTAGTTTTTGCCTGTCGCCATTTGCCTTTTTTATTGTTTTATCGTCGACATCGGTGATGTTCATTACGTGTTTAACCTTATAGCCTTTAAAAATTAGATAACGCTTTAGGATGTCTGCACAGACAAAGGCACGAAGATTTCCAATATGGACATAGTCATAGACAGTTGGTCCGCAGGAATAAATCCTAAAAAGATTGTCTTGCAGAGGAATTAATTTTTCTTTTTTTTGTGTTAGGGTATTGTATATTTGCATACGAAAATAGAAAAAGGAAAATTTTTAAATCTTCCTCTTTTCTTCTTTCTTTTGCTTTTAGCTAAATGCTAAAAAGGGGTATATATGATTGAGGTTAAATGTGTTGGTAGGGGGGGACAAGGAGCAGTTACTTTTGCTCAACTGCTTTCTGTAGGTGCTTTTTATGAAGGTTATTATGTTCAGGCAATGCCGATGTTTGGCGTTGAAAGGAGAGGAGCTCCTTCGATGTCTTTTACAAGGATTTCTAAGAAACCGATTTTAATAAGAAGCCAGATTTATGAACCAGATTATGTGGTTGTGCTGGATTCTGGTTTGCTATGCGTAAAAGGAATGCTTTCTGGATTAAAGCAGAAAGGTGTTGTGCTTGCGAATGCGAGAAAAGAGCAAAGCATTAGTGTAAAAGGTGTGAAGAGTTGCTTTATTGATGCTACTTCGATTGCACTTAAAGAATTTGGAAAAGATATTGTCAATACTGCTATGCTTGGCGCGTTTGCTGCTTATACTAAACTTGTTTCATTAAAGAATCTGTATAAAGCTGTTGATGAACGTTTTAGAAATGAGGACATGAGAAAAAAGAACAAGAGGATGATTAAGCTAACTTATGAAAAATGCCTGGAAAAGATATGAAACTTAAGCCTGGAGCTGTTATAGATGAGCCTGGAAGCAGCACTAAAACAAAGACCGGTGAATGGAGAACATTAAAGCCGGTTGTAGATAAAAAGAAATGCATTAAATGCGGTCTTTGTTGGCTCTACTGTCCTGATGCCTGCATTAAAATAAAGAAAGACGGTGCTGATATAGATTATGATCATTGCAAAGGTTGCGGAATCTGCGCAAGACATTGTCCTGTTAAAGCGATTAAGATGGTGAGGGAAGAAAATGGAAAAAGTAATTGAAACAAGCCATGCTATTGCTGAAGCTGTTAGACTTGCAAAGCCTGATGTTATTCCTATTTATCCTGTTACACCGCAGACGCATATAGCTGAAAGGCTTGCTGATTTTGTTGCTGATGGTCTGCTTAAGGCAGAGATGATTACTGTTGAATCGGAGCATAGTGCGATTTCTGCTGCTATTGGTGCAAGTGCTGCTGGCAGCAGGGTCTTTACTGCAACAGCATCACAAGGTTTGGCTTTAATGCATGAAGTCCTGTTTATTGCAAGCGGGTTAAGGTTGCCTGTTGTAATGGCAATAGCAAACAGGGCTTTAAGTGCACCGATAAATATTTGGTGCGATCATAGCGATAGTATTGCTGAACGGGATAGTGGTTGGATTCAGCTTTATTGTGAAAGTGCTCAGGAAGCTTATGATTCTGTTTTATTTGCTTATAGAATTGCTGAAAACAGAGATGTTTTGCTTCCTACTATGGTTTGTGTTGATGGATTCAGCTTGTCTCATGTTTATGAGAGAGTGCTTTTAGATAACGATGAAAAGGTTAGAAAATATGTTGGGAAATACAGGCCTTTATTCAAGCTTGATGCAAGAAAACCTGTTACGATGGGTCCGATAGGATATCCTAATAGTTTTATGGAATTTAAAGAGCAGCAAGAACAGGCTATGAAAATGGCAATAAACGTGATGCGTGTTGAGGAGAGAAACTTCAAGAAGCATTTTAAACGGGATTTTTATGGTTTGATTGAAACATATAATCTGGCAAATGCAAGATACGCAATTATTGCTATGGGCAGTGTTTGCGGAACGATAAAGCATGTTCTGAAGCAATCTAGGCTGAAGGACATTGGATTGATTAAGCTAAGGAGTTTCAGGCCTTTGCCTAAGGAAGCGCTGAAAAAAGCTTTTGAAGGATTAAAGGCTATTGCTGTTATTGACAGAGCTGTTTCTTTTGGCAATGGCGGTGTGCTTTGGAATGAAATTAAAGCGCTGAGTTGTTTGCCTGTTCATTCGTTTATAGCAGGATTGGGTGGAAGGGATATAACGCCAAGGCATATAATGAAAGCATTTGATGTGATGCAAAAAGAAAAAGAAAACGAAAAAAGGATATGGTTAAAATGAGAATGCATTTTGCAGTAAGCGATGTTCATCAAAATGGAAAAGGAATTGCTTGTACTTACTGTAACAGCTGTTTAGAAGATGCGGATGATATTGCAATTGAATCGCATTTTGAAAAAGGGTTTCATTATAAGGTTGTTAGATGTAAAGGATGTGGGAGGTTGTTAACTAAAAGAGTAAATTTTTGTGGGAGTAGTCATGATAATTTTTGTTTGGAGGAGATGTTGAAATGATACAAGGCTTGCCTGAAGAAGAACTTTTTGCTTCAGGACACAGGGCATGCGCAGGTTGCGGAGCTGCTATTGCTATGAGGCATATTTTGAAAGCCGCTGGTAAAAACGTCATTGTTGTAAATGCTACTGGTTGCATAGAGGTTGTTAGTACTCCTTATCCGCTTACTACTTGGAAAGTGCCTTATATTCATGTTGCTTTTGAAAATGCTGGTGCAGTTGCAAGCGGCATTTCTGAAGCTTTAAAGAGGCAAGGAAGGAAAGAGAAGGTTTTGGCTATAGCTGGTGATGGAGGAACTTTTGATATTGGCTTTCAGGCACTGAGCGGAATGATCGAAAGAGGTCATGATGTTTGTTATGTTTGTTATGATAATGGTGCTTATGAAAATACTGGTATACAGAGAAGTGGTGCAACTCCGAAGTATGCATGGACAACGACAACTCCGGTAGGAAAAGTAAAACATGGCGATGAAAGATGGAAAAAGCCGATGCCTTTGATTGTTGCTATGCATAGGAATTGCTATGTTGCAACTGCAAGCGTTGGTTTTCCTCAGGATTTATATGCTAAGGTTAAGAAAGGTTTGGATTTTAAAGGTCCTGCGTATGTTCAGGTTTTTACGCCGTGCGTTCCTGGATGGAAGATTGGTTCTGATATGACAATAGAAGTTTGTAAAAAAGCGTATTATGCTAAGGTTACGCCTCTATATGAGATTGAAAATGGTATTCTTAGATTTAGCATGAAGCCTGAGCAATTTATTCCAGTTGAAGAATATTTAAAATTGCAAGGGAGGTTTAAGCATTTGAGCAAAAAAGAAATTAAAGAGATTCAGGAGCATGTTGATAGGGAATGGGATAGGCTCTGCGGATTGGAAGGAAAGAAGATATTTTAGATCGATTCTTGTTTTTTGAATTTTCCTATGTATTTAGCTTTGCCTTCTGTTCTTGCTAAGATGAGCTGACATATACGCGTTCCTGCTGGAATGCGAAGAATAAGTTTTCCTAGATTTTGCATTTCAAGAACTTGTTTATTGTTGATGCCTGGATGCACGAATGCAGCAGTGCTATGCACAACTAAGCCGAGTCTTGCAAACCTGCTTCTTCCGGTTAGGAATCCGCAGATGTTTTCTGGCAAAGAGATTTTTTCTCTTGTTATTCCTAGTGCAAAATCTCCGGGATGAAGCACAAGTTCTTTTGATACTACTTTTTTTGAGAATGCTTTGCAATCTGTTTTTTCAGATAAGGTTGTTTTTCTTTCTTTTTTGAAAATTCTGAATTTGTTGTCAAGCGTTAGATCGATTGATGCTGGGCCAATGTTTTTTTGATTGAATGGAACAATTTTTATTCTTCCTTTTTTTATTTCGCTTAGGATAATATCTTTTGTTAGTATCATTTTACATTATTCTATAATACTTCCTTTAAACGCTTTTCCTTTAATTAAGTTTCTTAGATTTTCTATGTTTCTGCCGACAAGGATAAGGGTGAGTTTTAGTTTTGATGCAAGCCTTGAAGCTATTGGGTCGAATGGAGCTTTCATTCCTGGATGCCACTTGCTGTTAATTATTTTGAAAAATTCCTTCCATGCAGCTCTTGGAATTGGTTTTGCATCTGGATAAATTCTTGGATCTTTATCATGAAGCATATCAACGCATGTTATGTTTATAATTTGTTTTTCTTTATAGGTTTTAGCCCAAAGGACAGCATCATAGTCTGTGCTGTGTCCTGGGAGCCAACCAGCAGCTATAAGGACATGCTTAAAGCGAACACGCTTTGTTGGGTTTTGAGCAATGGTTTTATGGGCGTAATTTTTAAATGCAAGTTTTAACAAGGTTGCATTAAGAAGTGTTGCTTCTATGCCTAGCAGGTCGAGTTCTTTTGATGTAGGATTTGATATTTTCTTTAAGGCTTGCATATAATTTCTTGCTGTTGTTCCGCCACCGCATACAATGATGAAACGTTTTTGTTTGAATGATTTGATTAAGTTAATGAATTCCTTTAGAAATTTTGTATCTGGAAGTTGGGTTTTTTCGTTGATGATAACCGAGCCTCCGAGAGAGATGATTATTGGCATGGAATAAGGAAAGAATAAGACATTAAAAAACTTATCTAAATATTCCTAAGAGGGAAATTCCGAGGATTATTAATGCTATTCCGAAGGCTTTTGTGATGTTTATTTTTTCTTTTAGAATGATATTTGAGAATATACAAACCCATATGTAAGTTGATGATGCAACTGGATAAAGGATGCTGATTTCACCGCCGCGCAGTCCCGGAACAAAGAAGAGGGTTGCTAGAAAATAAAGGAGAGCCCCTTTTACTAAATTTTTATTTTTTACTAATTTTTTTAGTTTTAGTTTGAAAACATCTTTTAGATCAAAATTGTCGCTTCCTCGTTTTAGGAATGTTGGTCCTAACCCAGCTATTAAAGATGAAATTGCTACAAGCGTTATGCCCCACCAGTGTGTTGTCATTTTAGTTCAGCTCTGATTTTTTGATTTGTTTGCTGATGCGAACCAAAGGACAGTGCTATGATGCCGAGAATGATTAGGAATATTGAAAATATCTTGATGAAATTGAATTTTTCTTTGAACAGGAAAAATGCAATTATTAAAACCCATATATATGACGTTGCGAATACAGGATATACAAGGGTAACCTCTGCTCTCTTTAAAGCAAGGATAAGCAAAACGCCTGCTGTGAAATAGAGACAAAAACCAATGAAGATGGTTATGAAATTCCAACTATCAGCGCCAAGCTTGTATAAGGTAGCTGCAATTGATGTAAAAAGGGTTCCGAGTGCGATTAATGCTATGGCAATAATCTTTTGATTCATTTTTTAAGAAGAATCTCTACTATTTTTGCGTATGCTGGTCTGCTGATAAAAACACCAATGGTTATTCCAGCTATGGTTGTAAGAGCAAAACCTTTTAGAAGGCCGGCTCCTGCAAACCATAGGGGAATCATTGCAACAACTGTTGTTGTGAATGCTGCCATTATTATGAAGAACGCATTTTTAATGCGTCTTCGCCAGTCGTGTGTTACTTGTGCTTCTCCGCGAAGTATCTCATCTGTTATAACGATTTGATGATCTACTCCTGTGCCGATAGCAATTATTATTCCTGCGATTGCTGCAAGGTCTATGTTCCAGCCGACGAGTGCAGCAAAGCCGAGCAAGATGATTAGTTCTGTTAAGCACGTGAGCATGATAGGAATAGCTATTGAAATTTTTCTATATCTGATGAAGATTATGATTCCAATTCCGATAAGAGCTATGAAGCCAACAAGCAATGCGTTTTTGAGAAAAACAGGACCAAACACAGCAGATATTGCATCTGTTTTTACGATATCGAGTTTTACTGGCAGGCTTCCTGTGATTAGGATTGTTTGTAAGCGTTTCATGTTTTGCAATGCATTGAATATTGCTTCTTGTTTTGTTCTTCCAATGCCAGAGCCACTTATTGAAATATCTGTTACTGCTCTGCCTTTTAGTTCAGCACCAATGTTTAATTCATCTACTTTTTTGTTGTCGAGATAGAGAATGAGTTTTTCGCTAAGATATTGCTCACTGTTTTCTGTGACGACTGAAAGGTTTTTTGTTAGTTCTGCCTGTCTTTTTGCAGCTTCTGGGCTTAGAGAAATTGCAAATCTGAATCTGCATATCCAACTGTCAGCGCTTTTTCCACAACCATATTGAGGGTCAATTCCTGCACAATCTGCTGATCTGCAAACATATGTTATATCAGAACCACCTTTGAATACTGTTTTGTTGCCGATTGTTGCTTCGAACTTTCCTTGCTTTGCAAGCAGTTCTTTGACCTCTTCTTCTTTTGCTCCTGCTATTTCAACTAAGACATACTGGTTTCCTGCAAGGTCTGAAGCTTCACGAACAACGACATCACTTAAGCCGTAGATGTTTAATCTATATTTCATGTTTGCTATGAGCATCTCCATTTCCTCTTTAGAAAGAGGTTTTTCTGGTTTTAGTAAAACACGGGTTCCGCCAGCAAGGTCTAAGCCCTTTCTAATATTTGTTTTAGGAGCTTGATATACTGTTAAGCCGAAGCATGTTTCGTTTTCTTTTGTAATAAGTTTGTATACATCTTTATTTGTTTTGATATAAACTGTTCTGTTCGGTTCTATTTTTGATGAAATTGCGTAAAAGTCTTTGATTGTTTTTATCGGAATGTTGTTTATGGCTAATACAACCTCTCTGCTCATCGGTGGTGTTGTTGGTTTCGGTGATGGAATTCCTGCTATTGCAGCACTGCTGTTGAATTTAACAGCTCTAATAGCGACACCTTTTGCAAATGGATTTGGATGTATTGCAACAATTGCGAGCACTACAAGTATTAATGCAAGAATTACACGAAATGATGTGAATATTTGTTTTATCTTTCCCATTTTTTCTTTTTTCTTTCTAAATAGATTCTTAAGATTCCTGCGTTCTGAAGCCAAGTGTTTGGAAGATCAACGAGTAATCCTATTAGTAATATTGTCATTATTTGTTTTAAAACAGGTGATTGGGCAAGGATTAAAGCAATTGTTACGGCTGTTAGTGTTGTTGCTGTCATCATTAAACCTGTTTTCATTGCTGCATAAATGCCTTGAACTGGATTTTCTTTTCTGCGCAGAGTTTTTGTGCTTAGCAAAATGTCGGTATCAACAGAGTAACCTATGAGCATTAGGAAAGCAGCTATTCCTGCTGTGCTTAATCTAATTCCGAGAAGATTTACAATAGCAAGAGTGACTATAATATCAGAAACAGCGGCAAGAATAACTGCAATGCTTGGTGTGAAGGTTTTGAAATAGAAAAATACGACAATTGCCATAAATATAAAAGCAAAGATTAGGGCTTTTGTTGTTTGTTTGAAGAAACTTTCTCCTAAGGCAGAACCCATTACCTCGGTTGAAAATTCCACATCATTTCCAAGATTTTCTTTTAGTGCAGATTGGAGCTGCTCTGGATTAATGTCAGAAGCTTCTATGATGGTGGCTGTTTGTTTTCCTGCTTTTGATAATGCTCTAATTTGGATATCTGCTTTTGGAAACTTTTTCTTTAGAAATAGTTCAAGTTCGTGAACTGAAATTGGTTTTTGAATCGTTATGGTTACTCCGCCTTTTAGGCTAACACCTTTATGAATGAAGTCGCCTGTTGTGACTGTTTGATATGCTATTTGAATTATAGCAAAAAGTAAAAGCAGGAAGGGTATGATCATTAATTTTTTGTAGTGTTTTTCATATAATGCGCGAATGCCCATTCCAAAGAAAAGAGCAGGGGTTTGTTTAAAAATTTATTCTTTTTATTCCAACACAGCTTTAATAAGGCCAAAGAATAGTGGTGCTGGTTGCATTGGTCTGGATTTGAATTCTGGATGGCTTTGTGTTGCTATGAAGAAAGGATGTTCTTTTTGCGGTAACTCAAGGAATTCCATAAGTAAGCTGTCTGGGGATGTTCCTGAAAAGATTAGCCCCCTGTTTTCGAGAAGCTGGACGTATTCTGGGTTTACTTCATAGCGATGTCTATGGCGTTCGTGGATTATCGTCTGCTTTTTATAAAGTCTCCAAACAAGTGTGTCTGGTTTGAGTTTTGCTGGGTAACTTCCGAGACGCATTGTTCCGCCTAGTTTTTCAAGGTTTTGCTCGGGTAAGATGCAAATAACTGGGTGTTTTGTTTTTGGATCGAGTTCTGTTGAATTGGCTTTTTTTAGATGACATTTGTTTCTTGCAAATTCAATTACTGCAAGCTGAAAACCAAAGCAAAGTCCTAGAAATGGAATCTTTGTTCTTCTTGCGTATGAGATGCAAGCTATCTTTCCTTCAGCACCTCTTTTGCCAAACCCTCCTGGGATAATTAATGCATCAACATTTTTTAATGCATTTGCAGCGTCTTTGATTGAGTGAATGTTTGTTGTTTCAATGAATTTTACAGATGCTCTTGCGTTGCATGCTGTTGCTGCATGTTCGATTGCTTTGAGAATGCTTGCATAGCTGTCTCGCAATCCCGTATATTTTCCTGCTATTGCTACAGTAATGCGCTTGTTTGCATTAAGATATTGCTTAACAAAACGACGCCACTTTTTCAAGTTCGTTGCTTGTTTTAATCTCTTTGCTTTTCGCAAAAGGTTGAGCTTTTCAAGAACAAGATCATCGACATGCTGTTTTTTTAACAGCAAAGGCGCTTCATAAACGGTTGCAATATCATGCAAGCCTATAACGTATCGCAGCGGAACATTTGAATAAACACTTATTTTTTCTTTTATCCTTTGAGTTACTGGTTTGTGTGCTCTGCATACAATGATGTCTGGTTGTATGCCTAAAGCTAACAATCTGTTTAAGCCGAGCTGTGCTGGTTTGCTTTTTTGCTCACCAAGATTTTGAGGTTCGAGAATATAGCTAACGTTTATAAAACAAACATTTTGTTTTCCTTCTTCATAGATTAGTTCTCTTATTGCTTCGATGATGTAGGCATTTTCATAATCGCCGACAGTACCGCCTACTTCGAGAAGAACAATATCTGCTTTTGACTTCACTGCGAGATTTCTTAAAGAGAATTTTATTTCTCCTGTTACATGAGGAATAAATTGAACATCTCGGCCAAGATAATGGCCTTTTCTTTCTTTTTCAAGAATTCTTTTAAATATCATTCCAGCTGTGAGGTAATTATCTTTTGTTAATGTTGTATTGAGAAATCTTTCGTAGCTGCCGAGGTCCATGTCACATTCTGTGCCGTCATCAAGCACAAAAACCTCGCCGTGTCTGAAAGGGTTTAATGTTCCAGCGTCTTGATTTAAGTATCCATCTATTTTTATTGGTTCTATCTTAAAGCCGTAATATTTTATTAGTTTTGCGAGCGAGGAAGCAAATATTCCTTTACCGACGCCGCTCATTACGCTGCCAGCAACAATGATATATTTTGTCCTGCCGATTTTATAATTTGGAGGGAAAGGTGAGTAGAATTCTTCAGTAGCCTGTTTTGCTATCCTTGAGATGAGTTGATGCGATTTCAAAGAAGCCCTTCTTTTTGAAAATGGAATCTCTTTTTAAAGATTTATTTTTTTTAAAAAATAGGTTTTGTTTTAAAAAAGGAATTTTATTAGATTTGCATAAACCTGAAAACCGTCAAAGCCAGGAATAGGAAGCATGTTGAATATGAATAGAAATTTGTTTATTTCTTTCGTAAGATGGAAGAAAGGTATTTTCTCGTGCGACGCTTTTTTGAGTGCGCGTGCAGATATAAGCCAGATTATAAGATTTGTTAACGGTCCTGCGAGAGCAATGAGCGCATAAGCAAGATTGTTTGCTGTACCGGTTATGCTTACATAGGCTGGAACAAAGAAGATTATGCTTGAGCCAAATAGCCTTAAAATGATGCCGATTAAAAGCCAGAGGTATGCTGCATGAAATGTTGCTGTTAGTCCGAATGATAGAGCTGTAAATTTGTGTGCCAATTCATGCAGGATAATTGCTGGTGCAGTTACTGCTATTGCAAAACGAAGATCACGCCAGTGTATTCTGCCGAAGTAAAACTCATGGATTGTTATCGGTCTGTATTTTTTAAGGTAGGCTGAAAAAATAAATCCGACTGCAAAGATCATTATTATTGCATCTATCAATTCTCTGAGTGAAAAGAACATTTTTTGATTGCTTTATGCTTTTTCTTTTTTATCTTATTTTTATTCTTTTATCTTTATCGCATCGACAGGGCAGTTTGATGCAGCTTCACGTTCACAGGTTATTTTATCGACTTCTGCTTTTACTGGTTCTGCCTTTCCATTCGAGTCAAGTTTAAAATTTTTGCATAGGGCAACACAGGCTCCACAGCCAATACATTTTTCTTTATCTACGATTATTGTTGGCATTTTTTCACCTCCTTTTCTTTTTTATAGCAGCGTTTAAGTCTTTTACAAGTTGGTCTGGATCTATGCCATGGGCTTTTGCTCCTTGTTCTATTGTTTCAAAGCTTGCAGCAACACAGCCAACACAGTGCATTCCATAGCGAAGAAAAACCCCTATTGTCTCTGGATATTTGCTGAGGAGAGCTGAGAAACTCATCTTTTTAGTGATGCGCATTTTGAGTTGAAAAGACTTTTTGGTTTTAAGTTTTTCCAAAATTTTAAGATTCTTTTTGATTTTGATCAGAGATTTTATAAATGCTTCTTAAAAATTTTAGAATATGGGGCCGCGAAGATTAAGGTTGCCTGACGATGACTATAAGCATAAGGCAATTGTCGAATGGTGGTATTTCAATGGATTTCTTAAGGTTGGAAGAAAGAATTATGCGTTTATGAATTGTTTGTTTAAGATCGATCCTGTCAAAGCAAACATACCAATTATAAGCAAACTAATGGGGAGTTTTGGTTTGCGAGAAGGCTATTTTGCACATAGTATTTTATACGATTTAAGTAGGGCAGAAAAGAAAACAGTTATAATGCCAATAACCTTTGTTTCAAAGAACAGTTTTGAAGGTAAAAGGCTGAACGTAAGCTATATTAGGCCAATGGTGGGCGGATTTAGTGTTCATTTAATTGAAAGGCTAGGTGAAAATTTGAGAATTAAAAATGATTTTGTTGACCTCTTGTTGAATTCGAAAAAAGATGCTATTATCCAGGGAAAGAATGGTTGGGTTAGCCTTCCTGGTGTTGGTGGAACGTGGTATTATTCATGTAGTGATTTGAGAGTTGAGGGTGAAGTGCTTGGAAAGAAATGTGAGGGAACATCTTGGATGGACCATCAATGGGCTGATGTAAGTTATTCTCCTGCCTTAGGATGGGATTGGTTTAGCATAAAACTTGATCACGGAACAGATATTATTTGCTACAAATTTATTTTTAGAGATAATGCAGTTTATAGGGCTTATATTTCTAAGCCTGACGGCGAGGTAAGAGAGATACCGTTTGAGTATGTTGCATTGGAGCAATGGGAGAGTAGTGTCACTGGTGCGGTTTATGATGTTGCATGGCTACTTTCTTTTCCGACTGAGAATTTAAAGCTTAGGGTTTCAAGCTTTATGCGAGACCAGGAATTATTATTTGGGGCAATAAACTACTGGGAAGGACCTGTAAAGGTTTTTGGCAACTGGAATGGAAAGAAAATATCTGGAAAAGGGTTTGTAGAGCTCGTTGGAAGGAAAAGAAAGGCAAATCTGTTGAGAATAGGAGGGTATGAGTTAAGGAAAGCTGTCAAAGAAAGTTTTGATAAACTCAAGACGATCCTGCTAAGAAAAAACTTCCGATAAATATATATAGGTCTTGCATTGCTCAATCTTTTGGTGGTGGTTATGCTTGAGGTAAGTGATGCTAACTTTCAAAAAGAGGTTATTGAGAAAAGCGCAGAGAAGCCGGTTTTAGTTGATTTTTATGCAGACTGGTGCGGTCCTTGTCATGCTCTAACGCCGAGACTTGAATTACTTGAAGAAGAATATGGTGATAGGGTTGTATTTGTAAAGTTGAACATTGATGAGAGTCCTGCTAAGGCTTCTGAATATGGTATTAGGAGCATTCCCGCAGTAAAGCTGTTCAAGAATGGAAAAGTTGTTGATGAGTTTATAGGTTTGATGCACGAGGATGAGATAAGAGAATGGCTTGATAGAAATCTGTAAATCTATAAAATGTATGATGTTGCGATTGTTGGATGTGGACCTGCTGGTTTGAATGCAGCTCTGTATTGCGCAAGGTTTGGGTTGAAAACTGTTTTATTTTGTGTTCAGGAAGGAGGCATGATAAGCGAAGCTGCTGTTGTTGAGAATTATTTGGGTTTTGAACAGATTGAAGGAAGAGCATTGATCGAGAATTTTCTAAAACATGTTAAGAGCTATGATGTTGAGATTGTTCGTGAAGGAGTTGATAAAATTGAGAAAAAGAATGGAAGCTTTTTAGTGAATGGAAAATATGAAAGCAGATCGATAATTCTTGCTTGCGGAAGCAAAAAGAAGAAACTTGGGATAGAAGGAGAAAGCGAATTTACTGGTAAAGGTGTTAGTTATTGTGCGGTTTGTGATGCTCCACTGTATAAGGACAAGATGGTTGCTGTTATAGGTGGAAGAAACAGTGCTACTAGTTCTGCATTGCACCTTGCGAATTTTGCAAAAGAGGTTTATTTGGTTTACAGGCGTGATAAACTGAGAGCAGATAAGGTTTTGGTTGATAAAGTGATTGGAAACGAGAAGATAAAACTTGTTTTAGATGCTGTTCCTCTTAAGATTAAGGGCGATAAGTTTGTAGAAGAGTTGGTTTTTGAACAGAAAGGTGAAGAAAAATCTATTGCTGTTGATGGGATTTTTATTGAAATTGGAGTAGAACCATGCAATGCGCTTGCTGCAATGCTTGGAGTTAAGATTGATGAAGAAGGCTATGTTGTTGTTGATCATGGGATGAAGACAAACGTTAAAGGAGTTTTTGCTGCTGGCGATCTTACTAATGTTCCTTTGAAGCAGATTATAGTCGCTGCTGCACAGGGTGCTATTGCAGCAGCAAGCGCAAGAGATTTCCTGCTTGAAAATGAATCCGTATGAGAATGCAGTTAAACAATTTGAAGAAGTAGCCAAAAGGCTGCACATTGAAGAATGGATAATTAATCAATTGAAAAAGCCAGAGAGGGAATTGGCAGTGAATTTTCCTTTGCGTTTGGATGATGGTGATATGATCAATGTTTCTGGATATAGGGTTCAGCATTGCAGTGCGCTTGGACCGACGAAAGGCGGAATAAGGTATCATCCAAATGTTAGTCTCGATGAAGTTAGGGCATTATCCATGTGGATGACATGGAAATGCAGTGTTTGTGATCTGCCGTATGGTGGTGCAAAAGGAGGTGTTTGCATTAATCCTAAGAAATTAAGCAAGACAGAGATTGAGAGATTAACTCGAGAATTTACTGGAATGATTGCTGATTTTATTGGGCCTGAAAAAGACATACCTGCTCCTGATGTTTATACAAATGCGCAGGTTATGGATTGGATGCAAGATGAGTATAGTAAAATTGTTGGTAAAGATGTTAAAGCAATAGTCACTGGAAAGAGCATAGCAAATGGCGGCATTGCTGGAAGAGAAACTGCAACAGGCAGAGGCGGTTTTTTTGTTTTACAAAGATTTTTAGAAAGGACCGGAACTAAAGCTGAAAGAGTTGCTGTTCAGGGTTTTGGTAATGCCGGAAGAAATATGGCTAAATTCTTGACTGATGCTGGTTTTAGGATTGTTGCTGTAAGTGATTCAAAAGGAGGCTGTTTTAAAGCTGAAGGGCTTAATATTGACGAGCTAATAGCTTGGAAAATG
>QMQQ01000011.1 GCA_003648985.1 Candidatus Woesearchaeota archaeon
AATGCCAGCATCAACTATTGTGTATGTATTACCCATTATTGTTAATTCAGTGTCTTCAAGATCATCGTCTACTCCATTAGTTGTGTTCTCATATATAACAGAGTCATCAAACTCTAAAGTATATGTATATGTATTCTCATTATCATTTATTTCTATGTATGTTCCAAGAGGCTCATTATCCTCATTGTCATCTGTTGTATACTTTAAGATATTTGTGCCGTTCGTAAAGCTTAATTCCTGCGTATATGTTACTGAATTTTCATTATCTCCTTCGTTGTCTTCATAAGTGCCATCTGCTAAAATATCCAAGTCACCTTTATCTAATACATCAATAATGTCTTCAAAATCTTCATTATAGTTCAATTCCTCTCCAGCTGCTTTTATCAAAACTCCTTCGCTTACTGTTGCTGCAGTTGTTGTGGTTGTTTCTTCTTCATATTTTAACGCATTTGCTAATTCTGTTGCACCAACAACGTCGCTGACATCAGCATCTTTACCGTAGACAATGGTAACTGGTGATCCAAGCGCATTTGGATAGTTGTCCAAAGTCCACGGTGCAGCCAAGGCTCCACTCAATGTTGCTCCCAACATACCAAGGCCTGCTGCCAAGGCAACAATTTTCTTAAATTTTCCCATCTTTCACCTCACCTCTTTGTTTTTCTTTTTTGTTGTCTTAGTGTCTTAGAAGGCTTTGAGTGTCTTTTTTTCTGGCTGGCCAGCCTTCTAAAGACACTAGTTAGCTTTTTCCAGTTATCTGTTTAAAAACATTTCGTAAACACCAGTAACACAAACCATCATTTCCTGTGGAAATCCTAATGAAAAGCTAAAATTTCAACGCGTCAGGAAGTCATCACCCACGCAGAGAGAAAATAATATTAGAAACTCTTTTATCATTATTATTTAGGCACCAAGTAACATCAAAAATTTATCCCAAAAAGAATATTTTATTTTCAAAATTTTTTTTCTTTTTTATTTTTTTTTCGAAGAAAAATAATTCATATTAGAATATTAAATTTATTTAATAGCCTGATCTAAGCATTTTCCCAATCTTCATCTTCTGCGTTATCCCAAAGCTCCCTCATTTTATGTTGCTGTATTTTATGAAAAAACTTACCTGCTGTTTCATTCATTATACATCACCTATAGTCTTATTACACTATTATAAAAAACATTGTGGTAATGATGTGCAAGATATTCGAACTAATATTAGAACCCACCAACTTTTCTCACACTTTCTAAATCCCTAATCAGTGTTTCCATTCTTTCTACGAATTTATAAGCATCTTCCTTAATTTCTTCTGCTATTCTTCTTGTTATTTCCTTTGTAACACTATACTGTGCAATTTCTCTTCTATCCCTTGCAAGGTTTAAGTTGTCTATATATTCTTTTTCTAATTGAGCTTTCTCAATCATCCTAAGATATCTTTCTTCCAATAACTGCTTTTTCACAAAAAAGGTTTCTAGAGCTAGGATGGTTGCAGTATGGTTTTTACTTTTATAATTTATCATAGCGAGTGCTGCCAAAGCCGACATATACATTGCATAATAAGCACAAACTACAACCTACTCGCTTGAATCATAATCTTCTGGAATGTTTAAATAATTTCTAACCTTTTTGTTGTCATAAATATCGAATAGAATACTTAGTGTTATAAGATTATTCTTTGCTTTTTCAATAAACTTTGGTGCCAATCATAAACTAAATCATAAAATAATTCTTGACCTTTTAGGATGATTCCGAATTCTACCAGTTCATTCCATAACTCAGGATTTTCGGTTTTTATATTCTTAAAATCTTCTTTCGTTATGATAATAGGGGCAATTCTTAGATTGTATTTGTGCCGGAGTGACAAAGCGATCTTTTCAGTATCTGGATCACTGTTTACACATAAAACATCGACGTCACTTTTTTCTTTTGCTTCTCCCTTCGAGTAACTGCCAAATAATACGGCCAAATCAGGTTTTGTTTTATTTAGAAATTCATCAAGTGCATTCCAAATATAAGGATATCTTTTGATAAAATTGTTTTTTCTGTTTATTGAATAAAAGGCAAATGAAAGATAAACTACGTCATCGAATTTCCTAATAGAGAAAACAAGTGTTTTGCCAACCTTCTTTTTTAATAGAATTCCTTTTTTTTCTAGCGCTTTAAGGGTTGAATAAGCCCGTTCGTGGGAATAGCCTGAACGATTTTCTATTTCTTTTGTAGTTCTTTCTATTCCTTCTGGAAAGAAAGCAGCCAATATTTTTAGTTCTGTTTCGTTAAGTATCATTGTTGTTTTATCGACTATGTAGTTGATTAATCAACTATTTAAAATTATCGTTTGGAATAATATGCGGGGGACGGGATTTGAACCCGCGCAGGCGCTAAGCCACCAGGTCCTAAGCCTGGCGCCTTTGACCACTCGGCCACCCCCGCATTTTGATTATAAAAATAATGATTATAAAAATAATCAACTCCTTCTAAATCGCTTCCAGCTCAACTTTCCTTTCCTTAATCTCTTTTTTTAACGCACCAATAAACTTGTCTAATTCAACACCAAACTTAACCTTATTCTCCCGAGTCCTCACAGCAATCTTCTTTGTTTTTTCTTCTTTCTCTCCAATCACAACCATATAAGGAATCTTCTGTAACTGCGCATCTCTAATCTTGTACTGAACAGTAGCCGCCCTATCATCTAACATAACCCTGAATCCATGTTTCTTAAGCTCTTTATAAACTTTTTCGGCATAATTCTTTACCTTATCAGAAACAGTTATTACTCTTATCTGTTCAGGAGCAATCCAGAGTGGAAGCTTTCCAGCAAAATGTTCAAGCAAAACACCGAGAAATCTTTCTAAGCTGCCGAGAACAGTTCTATGAAGCATAACAACCCTATGTCTTTTTCCATCCTTTCCTTCATAGCTAAGATCGAATCTTTCAGGCATTTGAAAATCAAGCTGTATGGTGCCACATTGCCATTTTCTTCCTAAGGCATCCTTTACATGGAAATCTATTTTCGGCCCATAGAAAGCACCTTCACCGGGATTAATCTTATACTTGATTCCGCATTTTTCTAGTGCATTCTTTAAAGCGGTTTCTGCTTCATGCCATTGCTTGGCAGTTCCCATTGCTTTCTCTGGCTTTGTGCTTAATTCTACTTCATATTTAAATCCAAATGCACTATAGATTCTTTCAGTAAGCTTAATTATTTTTATAACCTCTTTTTCAATCTGTTCAGGCATGCAATAAATATGCGCATCATCCTGCGTAAAAGCCCTTACTCTAAACAGACCAGAAAGAACTCCGCTTAACTCATGTCTGTGCACCAAACCAAGTTCAGCCCATCTCAGAGGAAGTTCTCTATAGCTATGCACCCTTTCCTTGTAAATCAAAATACTTCCAGGACAGTTCATTGGCTTTATTGCAAAATCCCTTCCATCAATTTTTGTAAAATACATATTTTCCTTATAATGTTCCCAATGTCCTGACTGTTCCCAAAGTGATTTGCTCAAAATAATCGGTGTTTTAACCTCGCTATAGCCTTCTTTTTCATGCTCTTCACGCCAGTATTTCAGAATTTCATTAATCACAATCATTCCTTTTGGATGGAAAAAAGGAAATCCAGGACCTTCAGGGTGCATAGAAAAAAGATCAAGCTCTTTACCAATCTTTCTATGATCTCTTTTTTCAGCCTCCTCAAGTAGAGAAAGATATTTTTTCAATTCTTTTTCATCTTTAAATGCAACCCCATAGATCCTTTGCAGCTGAGGATTTTCAGCTTTTCCTTTCCAATAAGCTCCAGCTGTTTTCATTAACTTAAATGCTTTAATCATTCCAGTGCTTGGAATATGCGGGCCTTTGCATAAATCAATAAACTCGCCATCTTTATAAACACTTATCGGCTCTTCCATTTCATCGATCAATTCAAGCTTATAAGGTTCATCAGCAAACAACTTTTTTGCTTCCTCTTTACTGATTTCTTTCCTTTCGAATTTATAATCAGCTTTAATTATCTTCTTCATCTCAGCCTCTATCCGCTTTAGATCAGAAGGAGTAAATGCTTCCTTTTTATCAAAATCATAAAAAAAGCCGTTCTCTATAGCAGGACCAATACCAAGTTTTACATCAGGATATAACCTTTTAACAGCTTGGGCAAGAACATGCGCACAACTATGCCTTAAAACAACAATAGCTTCCTCGTCATCATAAGTTAAAATCTTTATCTTAGCATCTTCTTCTATAGCACGGTTCAAATCCCAAAGCTCACCATTCACTAAAGCAACTAAAGCCTTTTTAGCAAAAGCACTGCCAAGCAATTTCTTTGCTATATCAATTGGCTTAATGCCTTTCTTAGCTTTAAACTTGCTACCGTCAGGCAAAGTAATTATTATAGTTGCCATTATTCAAAGAACATCCTATCCTCTTTTTTAAGTTTTCCAAACAAATCAGGAAATTCGTTCTTTAACTTCTGGTAGTATACTTTGCCAATTCTTTTTAGTCTTTCACCGCTTATATCAACATCAAGCTGGAAAAAACTATATTGCTTTAGTAGATCGAGTAAAGCAAAGATCATCTCTTCAAAAACTTTTTTCTTAGCTTTTTCAACATTCTTTTCTGCAAGCATCATTTCCTGATGTCTGAGAAAGCCAACATCCTTAGCAAGTTTTTTAAGCAGTTTGATCTTATCAGAACTTCGCGATAAAAACTCATTGATCGCTTTCAAATCCTTATCCACATCAACTGAAACCTCTTTTTTTCTGCCAAGCATTCATTCAAACTTATAAAAGAATTATAAAAAACTTTCCTATTATTGCACATTTACACAAAATTCAGCACGAATGTTTTAATCTTTTGTTCATTTTTTTGAACGAATGTTTATTCCCTTTGTTTTGACCGGCCTAATCTTCGAAACTTTTATAAAATTCCTTTCTTTTCTCCTTTCCAAAAGAGGTGCTGTTAAAATGCGAAAAGGTGCATTATCGCTTTCTGTTACCGCTATAGTAATAATTGTCATTGCCTTTGTTGTTCTTGGCTTGGGCTTGACTTTAACAAAAACAATCTTTAAAGGAGCTATGAAAAAAATTCCAGAAGCAATAGCATTAACAGAACTTGAAGCAGAACCAACTGCAGAAAAACCAATTGTTTTTCCTGATACTATTGATATAAAACGAAACAAAATGGAAACGCTTAAAGTTGGTGTATACAATAGACGTACCGCTACGCTTACTAATGCCACTCTGAACATAACAGAATGTATCGATTCAAACGGCAACCAGGTTTCGGATATTCCAACGCTAACAGCTATAGCTCAAGAAATTTCTCCTGGCGAAGCAAAAGCCTATAAAGCGATAATAAAAGAAAATGGTTTGAAACCGGGAAGATATATATGTAAACTGGTGGTTAATGCAGTCCTTGGCGAAGGAACTGAAGCTCAGGAGATTGAATCAAAACAATTCTTCCTTCAGGTAACGAGCTAAAGATGAAAAAGAGACTTACTCCGCAGCAGGAATTCGAAATAATGAAGTTAGTGCTTGATAAGTTTCTATGGATAGGGTTCTTCCTGATTGTTTTTGGTCTTTATAAGATGCTCGAAAAGGGCATTACCGATGGCGCATATTACATGCTTGCAGGAATAATAGTGCTGTTCCTCTTCCTTTACATAATCGTAAAAGAATACGAAGTCATAGCGAGATAATCAAATGAACAGAAAAGCAATAACATTATCAATAAATTTTCTCGTTATCATTATTCTATCGCTCGTTATAGTAAGCCTCTCAATCTACTTCTTTACAACAATCCTGACAAAAGCAAAGAGTCTTGCAAGCTATACCCAGGAAGAGCTTGATAAAAAAATCGAATCAATCCAATGCGAAGGACTTGTTTGCATTCCAATAAACTACAAAAAAATCCATCCAGGAGAATTCACAATCTTTGGCATGAAAATATTCAACGATGCTGATTCTGAAGCAACATTCAATCTTAATCTACCTTGTTCTGGAGTATCAGCCGAGAATATGCAATCAATAAACTGCAATAAGAGTATAAGCATCTTAACACACAAACAAGTCCAAATTCCAGCAAGGTCAGAAAAAAGAATTGCTATTGGCGTTGAGGCAAAGAAAAATGCCTTACCAGGAATGTATATAATCACGATAAACGTTTCAAGAAATAGCAAGCCTTACGGTGTACAGCAGATACGCGTCGAAGTAGAAAGCTGATTGCAAAGCATGAAATAACAAATACAGAAAATCTAAACAAAATCATCTTTGCTCTTTCTATAAAAAATTCATAAGGAAACGTTTTGATCAGCAAACTATCTTCGCTAAATCGCCATTGCGTTTTGAAAAACAATCTATGCATTAATTCAAAACTCTGGTCAAAACCCAACATTGCAACAAATCCAAAAAGCAGAATAACAGCTCCAAAAATCCCGCCATAAAGAAAAAGCTGTTCTTTTCTATTTGCAATACCAACAATCAAAAAACCAAGGAAAGAAGCAAGCAAGCAAAAAAGCAAAATCCTTCCAATAAAAACAAACCCTTTTACTTCAATAAGATGCTCAATCTCAGATTTAGAAAAGTTTAATCCATGATCATCTTTGCCAAATAAAAAATCAATGACTTGCCTCTGCTTTTCATTTTCAACTTCGAAAAACGCACTTTTAATGCAAAGCAAGAAAACAATCAGAGAAAAAACAAAGCCAAGCAACACTATTTTTGCTTTTTCCATTTGATCAGAAATCGCTTTGGATTTTCATCTAAATCAACAAAATCATCAGCTTCAGCTATTAGCTTGCTTGATGCACTTTTTCCAAAAGCAATAACTTCAACCCTACAGCCAAGAGCATATTTCAAATGCTTAACCAAAGGCACAAAATCACCATCACCGCTAACCAAAACTATTGTATCTAACTTTGGTGCGAGCTCTATGCTATCCATTGCAATACCAATATCCCAGTCGCCCTTTTTCGCACCACCATAGAAAACCTGCAAATCCTTTGCCCTTATCTCATAGCCTATCTTCTTCAGCGCTTCAAAAAAAGCAGCCTCTTTCAATTCCTCTGTTCTTATCACATAAGCTATTGCTCTTATCAGTTTTCTTCCTTTTACAGCCTCCTTTAAAACGGCATCGAAATTTACCTTCGCACCATAAATATACTTTGCACTATAATAAAGATTCTGAACATCAACAAAAACACCAACCCTTTGTTCCTTGTAGAGCGATGTTTCCTTGCTTTTCCTTACTTTGTTTTTGGAATGTACGCTTCGAACCCGCATTTTGTGCAATAAATCCTTCCTGTTTTTGGATCGTATTCTAAGCTTAAATTAAAACATTTCGGACATCTCTTCAAGACAACAGGTATTTTCTCAACTTCTTTTTCTTTTCCATATCTCTTTTTGTATTCTTCAAGCTTCTCCTTAAATTCCTTTGTCCATTCTTCGATTTTCATTTTCCGAAAAGCCTTCCAAAAAGTCCTTTCTTCTTTATCGGTTTTGGCGGTGGCGGCAACAACGGCAATGCTCCAAATTCCTTTTCACGTTTCATTTCAATTGGCGGAGCTGATGGCAAAAACAACAACCTGTGTCTTACTAAAGGTTTTATCTTTTCTTCAACAGGCTTTTCTTTTTCAGCTTTTTTAACAAATTCTGGTTTCCCAAGTTCTTCTCTTGCTACAAGTTCTTTTTCAGCCCTCTCAATCCTTTTCTTAAAAAGCAATTCTTTCAGTCTTGAAATCTTTTTACCTATCGCCTCAATCAAACCTTTATGTTCACCTTTCTTTTTCAATTCCTCATAATACTTTTCTATATTTTTTAACCGCTCTTCAATCTCAGTCAGTTCATCATGACTTTCATAAACCTCCTTTTCAATCCTTTTTTCACCAGCCAAAAGCTCATTTTCTCTAGCTAATATTTCTCCTGTTTTCTTTTCCTCAAAAGATGAAAGCGCCTCTATCCTTTCTTTCAATTCAGAAAGCGCCTTTCCAAGTTCAGAAAAATCTTTTTTCTCCACCTTCACTTGCTCTGCTTCCCCTTTAACTTTAGTTTCTTTCAACAGAATCCATTTAGCAAGTGCTTTATCATCAATCATTTTCTAAAAGCTTCTTCTATTCGTTCAAGATGGCTTTTCTTTTTTCCTTGCTCTGGCTCGAATGGCGGAGGAATCCTAACCGGAAGTTTTCTTTCAGAAGAAGGAACAGAGGAAATCACTTCTCTTGTTAACTTTCCTGTTCTTTTCTTTTCGAGCATATCAGCAAGAACAAGAATTCCTTTTGCTATTTTCTTGTTTTGATCAATAATTTGATCAAGCTTTCTTTTCAATTCATCAAAGTCTGGCATCATACCAGCACCTTTTTCAAGCTCAGCCTTTGCTTCAGAAAACAACTTCTTCAGTTCATTAACGGCAGAAACAAGCTCAGGTTTAATACTTTCAACATTGCTTGCTGAAAGCCTGCTTACAAGCCAATCAATCCTTTCAACAAGCTCCAACTTAAAATCACCAAAACGAAATAATCATTATTTTTATAAAAACGTTTCCCTAACTTTCCTCGCTTTTTTTGAAAAGATTCAGTAACTTTTCTTTTCCCTTCCAGTCAAGCGCATGCTCAAGTACTTCTTCTATTCTTGTTACAGGAATTATCCTAATTTTCTTCAATCTCTCTTTCTTCAAAACAATATCTTTGCTGTTAGCTTTTGGAATAATAATCTCTTTCAAACCAGCATCGATAGCAGCCTCGACTTTAGCAGTAACTCCACCGATTGGCAGCACGTTTCCGTTCACGCTTAGACTTCCAGTTAGGGCAATAGCTTGCTTAACAGGAATCTGTTTCAATGCAGAAACTATGGCAGTCGCAACAGCAATACTTGCGCTATCACCTTCAACTCCTTCATATGTTTGCAAGAATTGAACATGAATATCATAATTTTTCTTTAAATCTTCACCAAAATAATGCTTAACAATAGCACTCACATTCTTTATTGCTTCTTTTGCAATATCACCAAGCTTTCCTGTCGCAACAATTTCCTTTTCTTTTCCACCAGGAACAACGCTTGCTTCAATCGGCAGTATTATTCCACTATAGGCCCCCTCTGTTCCAATAACAGCCAAACCATTTACCCTGCCTATCTTTGTTCCATTAGTCAATATAACTTCATATTCCTTTTTCCTTTCAATAAACTTATCAGCTATCTGCTGCTCAAGTGTTCTTGCAATCTTTTTTGCTTCAATCACGTGCCTTGCTTCAACAATCTTTTTGCCTTCTTCAAGCGCAATGTCTCCTGCTGCTCTAATTAAACCACCAAGCTCTCTCAATCTTAAAGTTAAATGGCCTTTTCTATTAGCCCTTTTTCTCGCTTCCTCAATTATTGCAAGAACAGCATCTCTGCTGAAATGGGGAATTCTTCCATCCTTCACAACTTCTTGAGCAACAAACCTTGCAAGCTTTGCTCTGTTTTTAGCATTATCAGGCATTGTGTCGTTCATATAAACTTCATATCCATAGCCTCTTATTCTGCTCCTTAAAGCAGGATGCATTTGCTTTATTGTTTCAAAATTTCCTGCTGCAACCAAAATGAATTTACACGGCACTGGTTCTGTCCTTACCATTGCTCCAGCACTTCTTTCGCTTTGCCCTGTTATTGTATACTTTCCTTCTTGCAAAGCAGTAAGCAACTCCTGCTGAGTATGCGGTTGCAATGTTGCTATTTCATCTATAAACAAAACACCAAGATGCGCCTTGTGAATCATTCCTGCAACAACCCTCTGATGCGCAGGTGTCCCTAGTCCGCCGCTTTGATATGGATCGTGCAAAACATCTCCAAGTAAAGCGCCGGCATGCGCTCCAGTAGCATCATAAAAAGGTGCTTTCTCTTGCTTATAATTATCAACAACTAGTTTAGGAACATTCTCATAGCTCGTTCTTCTAATATTCAGATTCATAAACAAAACTAATGCAGCGAGAAATATCATCCCGCCAAGGAAAAAAGCAGCAAACATTATATTCGACTTATAGTAATTTCTAATCCACCAAGGAACAAGCAATGTAAAAAAAGCAACAGCAAAGAAAACAAAAGTTTTTGTTCTATTCAAACCCATTGCATGAAGCCTGGCATTCATTACAATCTTTCTTCCTTCGCCAGCTGGAACAGTTTTGATGATTGGTTGGTTTTCATCATTTGGATTTGGCAGCGAAAGAACATCAACTAACTTTTCTTTCGGTAACAATTCAGCTAGAGCTAAACCAAGCATACTCTTTCCTGTTCCAGGTTCACCAATAAGCAGAACATGCCTTCTTTGCTGCGCTGCTTTCCTTATCACTTCAATCGCTTCATCCTGTCCAATAACCTGATCTATCAACTGCTTTGGAACCGGTATCTCTGCTGTTGTTTTAAATTTCAATTCTTTAGACATTCTAAATATATTCTTCGAAATATCTATTTAAAAAGTTATTTGTTTTTCTTAATTAAAAAAGACACCATCCAGTAAAAAATCAGCAAGATTATACCTGTCAAGTATAATACCCCCTAGGTATTATTAAATCTTTTAGGTATTATTAAAATTTTTAGATCGTACCAGAACAAAAAACAAGAGTGTGCCGAGCAACGAAACAAACATTCCATAGTAAAAAGCAACCCTTGCAGAAAACGCATCCCACAAAAATCCAGCTATGAGCGAAGCAGGTAAACTGCACAATCCAAAGACGGTTTGAAAAATACCAATCGCACTAGCTCTTAATGTTTTTCTCGAAAGATCAGCAACAAAAGGTGATTGTAATGTTGTTATAATACCATAATGCACGCCATATAAAGCAAAAAGAACAAACGCACTAAATAGATTTAACCTAGCATGAATGAATAAGAAACAAACCAAACTAAACAGCAGGTACCCTGTCAAAAGAACAACTTTTCTTCCAATCCTGTCAGAAATTCTTCCAGCAGGATACGCAGCTAATGAAGCAAATCCGCTCATCGTTATAAAAAGCAGGGGCACGAATCCAATCTTAACCTTTTGCGTTACAAAAACAACAAAGAACGAAAGTGAAAACCATCCCAAGGCAAAAATAGCAGAACTGAATATTAACAGTTTCAAGCGCCCATCCAATTCTTTAAACCTAAATTTAAATCCAATCTTCTTAGTCTGTCTTTTTTCGCGTATCAGAGAAAAAATCAAAAAAGCACTAACAAAACTTGGAATAGCTGCAATAAGAAAAAGTTTTCTAAAACCAAGGAATGGAAAAATCAAAAAAGCAATCAATGGCCCAAGCGTTGCACCAAGATTATCAGCAGCAGTTAAAAATCCAAAGCCCCTACCTCTTTTACGCTTATCAACAATCTCGCTTAACAAAGCATCTCTCGGCGGATCCCTTATTTTCCCTAACCTGTCCAATATTTTGAAAGGAAGGAGCAAACCAGCAAATCTCGACATTGCATAACCGATTCTTGCAAAGGCAGCAAACAAATATCCGAGCCAAATAAACGGCTTTCTTTGCCTGAGCTTATCAGACAAGTATCCTCCTGGAAAGCGAATAGCATAAGCTATTGCCTCGCCCAATCCATCGAGCAATCCAAGAAAACTCATAGGCGCATTTAGTATGCTTGTAACAAAAATTGGCCAGAAAGGCCTAAGCATATCAGAACCAACATCATTCAGGAAAGAAGCACTGGAAAATGTCAACAATTCTTTAATTCCATTTCTCTTTTTTCTAGACATCCTAAAACAAAGATAGCTCTCCTAAACTTTTAGCATTCGCAATGACATCGCTTGCAGTAATTATTCCAACTAAAAGTCCATCTTTAACAACAGGAAGCCTTTTAACTTTATGTCTAGTCATCAATGCCGCTGCATCTTCGAGCAATGCATCAGGCGTTATGGTTATAACATTTTTTGACATTATATCCTTTACTTTCAATTTCTTGCTCTCTCCTTTTCCAAATCTAGCAAAGCATTCGAGAAAATCCCTTTCTGTTACTATTCCAACAACCTTTTCTTTGCCTACAACAACAAGGCTTCCAATCTGTTTTTTAGCCATCAAATCAGCTGCTGCTTTGACATCAGCATTTTCATCTATTATTTCGACCTTATGCATTACATCTTCAACATGCATGTATTAGCGAAAAACAAAAGAATATAAAATCCTTTCTAAATAAATTTAAAAATAAGTTAAAAAAACAAAAAAACAGAAATGCAAGAAAAAACATTGGTTTCATTTTCTGTTATTGTGATTATTTTTGGCTTATTGCTTTTTTACTTCCTTACACGATCTTTAGAACTAAATAAAATTAGCATTTACAAACTTGAGGAAAAACCAACAAAAATGCTTGGAAAATCAGTATCAATAGAGGGAGTTATTAGCAAGATAGAACAAAAAGAAAGAATAGCAATAATCACTCTGCTTGAACCAAAAGAAACAGAAGTTGTGGTTTTCAAAAACAAGCCGAATCTTGACATAAAAGAAGGCGACTATATCTCAGTAAATGGAAAAATTGAATCATTCCAAAACAAAACCCAAATCATAGCTTACAGCATAATTCGAAAATAATCTAAAAATAATGATAGGTTTCATTCCAGCTATTTTATCCATTTTACTTGGAATATTGGTTGGAACATTTACAGGACTCATTCCAGGATTGCACATTAATCTCATTTCAATCTTTGCTATAACATACTTTACTTCTATAAATCCGATTTATCTTGCAATATTCATCTTTGCAATGTCAATAACGCATACATTCCTTAATGCAATACCTTCTATCCTTTTAGGAGCACCAGAATCAGACATGGCTTTAGCAACTTTGCCAGGACATAGGCTTTTGCTCAAAGGCTATGGTTATGATGCAATCAGATATACAATTTTGGGTTCTTTTCTTGGACTGCTTTTAACTATTGGAGTAATGCCACTTCTCTTAATAGCTATTAAACACATCTATAGCTTTGCCTTACCATTCATCGGTTTTATCCTTATTTTTATTTCAGTTTTTATCATTCTGAAAAGCCAAAGACGATTAAAAGCGATTTTCATATTCATAGCGTCTGGTTTGCTTGGTTTTATTACATTAAGCACACCGAAAATAAACCAGCCTCTTTTTCCAATGCTATCCGGCCTTTTTGGATGCAGCCTTTTGACATTTAGTCTTTTCAAAAAGACAAGAATTCCACCGCAGAAAAAGGAATATATTCCTATCAAACGCGTTGAATTAGTAAAAGCACTGTTCGGAGCATTTAGCAGCAGCACAATGATAACAGTATTTCCTGCGATCAGTCCTGCAATAGCTGCTGTGATTTCTACGCAGCTTATCAGAAAAATCAGTCAGAGGGCATATTTATTGATGCTTGGTGGAATCAATACAATAGCAATGTTTTCAAGTGTCCTGTTCCTTTATTGTTTAGGAAAAGCAAGAAATGGCGCTATTCTTGCATTATCAAAGATTGTATTTTTGGATTCAAGATTCCTGGCTATTTTAACCATAACAGCACTTATCGTATCAGGATTTGCAGTTTTAATAGCTATCTTTTCAACAAACATCGCAATAAAAGCCATTAACAAGCTAAACTATTCAATTTTAAATCTTTCTTTGCTTATTTTCCTTTTCATCGCTTCTTTTTGTATTTCAGGCCCCCTTGGAGTTCTTCTATTAGTTATTTCAACTTCAATAGGCTTATTAGCAAATATTTGGCAGATTCAAAGAACAACAGCAATGGGATGCCTTTTATTACCAACAATAGCATGGTATTTTTCCTTTTTCTAACAGCGACTTCTTTCTAATCTTCATAAAATATATTTCTTTATACAGAAATAGATATAAACAACCTGTGTTTTCTTAACATACTTTCCAACCATATCCAAACACAATATATTGTGTTTTACTAACTATTCCAATACTATATGTTGTGTTCATTCAAAAGTAAAAAAAGAGGTGTAGCAAATGAAATGCCCTTTTTGCGGTTCTGAAAAAACAAAAGTTGTTGATAAACGCTTTGCAGAAGACGACTTTGCTAATCGGCGCAGGCGTGAATGCCTTGACTGCGGTAAAAGATTCACAACCTACGAAAGACTAGAGGCAGAAAAAGGCGTAAAGATTCCTTTTGTCAAAAAGCGTGATGGCAGGCTTGTTCCATTCAAAAAAGAAAAAATAATCGATGCTATTTTCAAAGCAGCACAGTCGGTTGGCGGAAAAGACAAAGAACTCGCTACAAGACTTGCAGAAAAAGTCATTGAAAATCTAAATCAGCGTTTTGACGAGACAAATATTCCTTCTGTAGAAGACGTTTCAGATACAATAGAACAAGTTTTAATTAAAGAAGGTCACGCAAAGACAGCAAAGGCATTCATTCTTTACAGAGAAACAAGAGCAAGACAGCGCGAAGCAAAACTTGCAATGCTTGACGTAAGCGATGCAATTACAGCCTATATTCATCAACGAGACTGGCGTGTAAAAGAAAACAGCAATGAAGAATTTTCCTTTTCAGGCCTTGTTTTGTATGTCTCAGGAAAAGTTATGGCAACCTATGCATTAAACGAGATATATCCTCCGCAGATCAGCATGGCTCATAAGCTAGGCTATATGCACATTCACGATTTAGGTCATCCAATCATTGGTTATTGCTGCGGTCATTCTCTCAAGAACTTGCTTCTTATGGGTTTTGGCGGAGTCAGAAATAAAACAGAAGCAAGACCAGCAAAACATCTCAGCACAGTCATCAGACACATGGTTAATTACATAGGATGCTTGCAAATGGAATTTGCTGGTGCACAGGCATTCAGCGGCGTCGATACTTTACTTGCCCCTTTCATAAAAGTAGATAATTTGAGCTACAAAGAAGTTAAACAATGCATTCAGGAACTGATTTATGGTTTAAACATCCCTTCAAGGTGGGGCGCACAGTATCCGTTCTCAAATTTGACATTCGACTTGGTTGTTCCTGATTTTATGCAGGACGAAAAAGCAATTGTTGGCGGCAAAAGAATGCCATTTACTTATGCTGAATGTCAAGATGAAATGAGCATCCTGAACAAAGCATTTCTAGAGGTTCTTTCTGAAGGCGATGCTCATGGAAAGATATTCACATTTCCAATACCAACATATAATCTGACAAAAGACTTTGATTGGAACAGCGAGATAGCTGATATGCTTTTTGAAGTTACTGCAAAATACGGCAGCCCATATTTTCAAAACTACATCGGCAGCGGCTTAAATCCCAGAAGCATTTACGCAATGTGTTGCCGCTTAAACATGGACCTAACGCAATTAATGAACAGGCCTGGCGGCATGTGGAACTTGGGTGACAGCACAGGCAGCATCGGAGTCGTTACAATAAATATGAACAGAATTGGCTATGAAGCAAAATCAGAATCTGAATTTTTTGAAAAGCTCGAACAGTATATGATTCTTGCAAAAGACAGCCTCGAAATAAAAAGAAAGATAATCGAGCAAAATCTTCAGCGCGGCTTAATGCCTTATACAAAAGTTTATCTTGGAACATTTAGAAATCATTTTAGCACTATTGGCTTAGTCGGAATGAACGAGGCATGCCTTAACTTCCGTGGTGAAGATATATCAACTCAAGGAAGCAAACACTTTACAGTAGCTGTACTGAAATTCATGCGCGAGAAAATACTCGAATTTCAGCAGGAAACAGGAAACCTCTATAATCTTGAAGCAACTCCTGCAGAAAGTGCAGCCTTTAGGCTGGCAATGCTCGATAAAAAGATGTATAAAGACATAATTGTTTCAGGCGATAAAACTCCTTTCTTGACAAACAGCACACAGCTTCCAGTCGATAAAACAAAAGACCTATTGTTTGCATTAGACCATCAAAACGATATCCAGCCGCTTTATACCGGAGGAACAATTTTCCACACCTTCCTTGGTGAAAGGGTTGAAAGCGGCGAATCCTGCAAGCGTTTAGTTAAAAAAATTGCATATAACACAAAACTACCTTATTTTAGCATTACACCAACATTTTCAATCTGCAAAGTCCATGGTTATCTGCGTGGAGAACACTGGAAATGTCCTCGCTGCGGAAAACCAACAGAGGTTTACAGCAGGATTGTTGGTTATTTCAGACCTGTGCAGAACTGGAATGCAGGAAAGCAAGAAGAATTCAAGTACAGAAAAACATTTGATTACAAGCCGATTCTGAAAGAAGGCTTTCCAAGCAAGATTGAAAAAGCAATAGCAAAAACAATTGCCTAAAATGAAAAAAACAATCCTATTTGTCATGCCAAGCTGCGATAAATGCATAGACATCAAGCGCTATTTTGATGAGAAAAACATTTCATACAAGCTTTACAATATTGCTACTATTGAAGGCATGGACGAGTTTAAGAGAATATACAATAAAATAAAAGACCAGATAAAGCACAATCCCGATGGCAGTGTATGCATTCCTGTTGTTCTCTTTTTTGACGATAAAGAAAACCTCATCAATGCAGCAAATTCACTCGATGAAGTTAAAAGAATAACAGAACATGCTTCACTACGCGAACTAAATCAAGGGTGAGATAAAATTCTCATAAAGGGCTTTGAGCGAACATCACTTGTAGATTGGCCACCGTATTGTGTTAGTGTGATCTTTACACCCGGATGTAATTTTCGCTGCGAGTTCTGCCATAAT